>QKDK01000213.1 GCA_003252135.1 Clostridia bacterium | reverse complement strand
AATAGCGCTAAGCCAGCTGCTTTTTCATTATAATAAATTATTCCAAAAATCATTGCTGCTGCATAAAAAATCAGCGGTCTTTTACCCAGTCTGTGCAATAGTTTCTCCTGTCCTTATGTTTCATCGAAGGCTCAATTGCTGCTTTCAATGATCTCCAGATTTCTTTCCAGCATTCCGGATATATCAATGCTTGAATATACTTTTTTTGTTTCTCCGTTAATTGTTATCTGCACCTTATTCACATTGCTAAGTTCGGCCAGCGAATTTACAATAGCATAGATCGTAGCTTCCTCGGTAACCTCAGCTCTTTTATTCAGAAACTTTTCATTCAGGTCTACATAACAAACTCCGTCTTTTGTCGCTATTTTATTCACAACAGTTCCTTCAGGCAACGTATCGATCATTCCGACCAGTTCCTCAATCGGTCCTTTGATCAGTCGATCCATGATCAGCTGTTCCTTTGTTTTACTCCCCGCATACTTGACCTGAAGGTCTGCTTCCAGCAGTGCATCTCCCGTCTCATTGGCAAAATATACTGTTATATATGCAGTTTGCTGATAGTTCGTTTCTTCTCCTGTATTATCAATAAAATCTGAAGCCTGCATAAGTCCAAGCGGAGTGTCCCCCGTCAGCATCAGTGACTGTCCATCCACATAGAACTCAACATACTGTATGTCCTCGATCTGACAAAAGGTCTCGACTATTACTGCCCTGCACAGCACCTCTGTTACAGGAGCCATAGCACTGTACGCTGCGTTAAAATAAATTACGAGCTGGCCGTCCGCACCGATTTCATAATCAGTTATTTCAACATTGTCCGGCATAGCTTTTTTATATACAGGATTCTTCGGTGCTGCTTTTAATGCCTGCATGTATTCTTCAATCAGCTCTTCCTTTGTTGTTCCTTGTGCTTCATACGGTTCACTGACTACCTGCGTTTCCGTGTTATTCACATAATACAGCAATGAATTGGCAACGATTGCTGTATCTTCTCCGGTACAACCTGAACATAAGCAAACCATCAGGAGGCATATTATAACTAATATTCTTTTCATACTGTTTCCCTCAAATTAAAGCTGAAACTGAGCGGAATTCGCAAGGTAAAGGTTGTCCCCTCATTCTCTTTGCTGGTTACTTTGATCGAACCTTTGTGCATCAGGACAACATTTTTTGTTATGGCAAGTCCAAGTCCGGTTCCTCCCGTAGCTCTGGCTCTTGTCTTGTCTACACGGTAAAAACGCTCAAAAATCATCTCCTGTTCATCCTCCGGAATTCCAATGCCCGAATCGGAGACCCGAATGAACACATATTTATGGTTTGAATTCAGCGAGACCTTGACCCATCCGCCTTCTATATTATACTTAATTGCATTTTCAATGAGATTGGTCAAAGCAAGTGACATCTTGACTTCATCAACATCCGCTATAACATTACGGAAACTCTCAAAAATCAGCTCAATGTTATGTTTTTGAGCAATTGGTTTCAGCCTTCGCATGGTAATCTCAAGAAGCTCATTGATGCTGACCTGAGCTATATGCATTTCGCCGGACTTTTTGTCAAGCTTAACAAGTGCCAGAAGGTCTGTTATGATTTTGTTCTCACGTTCTATCTCATCGTTAATATCTGTAAGGAATTCCCTGTAAAGCTCTTCAGGTACAGAATCCTGCGAAAGCAAAGAATCCGCCAGCACCTTGATCGAAGTCATAGGCGTCTTCAGTTCATGCGACACATTAGAAACAAATTCCTGTCTTGACTCCTCCAGCTTATTGATCTTGTCCAGCATAACATTAAAGGAATCTGAGATCTTTACGATTTCATAATACCCTTTCATGGACACTTTATCTTCCAGATATCCTTCAGAAACATGATCAATGGTCTCAATGACACGTTTTAGCGGTCTGGTCAGACGATAGGAAAAAATCAGAGCTAAAACAAATAAGGTCAAGAAAACAAAAGATAAAATAATACTGGAAAGCTGTATCAGATAATGCTTTGTCTCCTGTATGTCCGCAAGTGATGCGCGTATAATAAAAACACCGATAACATCCTTTGTGGTGCTGTCTGTGACGGGAAGTGTCAATTCAACATATTGCTCCGTATCACTGGTATAAGAATTCGATGTTCCTTCCAGGCAGCGGATGGCTTCTTCAGAAATCAGAGTTTTTCCGACTTCCGTATCAAAGGTGTCCGTAATGATGACCAGCTTATTATTGACCAGAATAATTCTTCCGTCGTAAAATAAAGCCGCATTGTCAAGCTCCTGTAGCAGCGTGCTGGTCGTATTGCTGTTGACTGCACCGGCATCTGCGATATTATTGATGATTTTCGAAGAATATGACCGTACACCTGAAATTGCTCCTTCCGTTGCGTGGTTTTCATACGCCTGAATCAGAACAACATCTGTAACGGTCATTGCTATCACACCAAAAAATAATAATGTAAGTAATATATGAAGATGCATACTCGTCAGAGGACGAAGCTTTTCTTTAATCTTGGAAATAATAACCTACCCCCCATTTTGTATGTACATATTTTGGTTCACTTGGATTGTCTTCAATCTTCTCACGCAGACGACGAATATGTACATCTACAGTCCTGACATCACCCGGATAATCATATCCCCAGACGATATTCAGCAGATTCTCCCTGCTGTAAACCTTATTTGGATTAAATATAAGCAGTTCAAGTACATCAAACTCTTTGGCTGTCAGATTCACCTCTTCATCATTGACATAAACTCTTCGGCTTTCCGTGTTGATCTTCAGATCTCCGATTGTGGTTGCTTTATTCTCTGATAAAACAGTATCAATACGGCTGTTTCTTCTCATAATAGCTTTTATTCTGGCTTTCAGTTCAAGAATATTGAAGGGCTTTGTAATATAATCATCTGCCCCGTATTCCAGCCCAAGGATCTTATCCATATCATCACCTTTTGCAGTCAGCATAATAATGGGTACATCCGAATACTCGCGAATCTGCTGACATACTTCGAACCCGCTCAGCTTTGGAAGCATGACATCCAGAATGATAAGATCATACTCCTTCTGACGTGTCGCTGTGATTGCTTCCTCTCCGTCATACGCTGTATCGACTTCTATGTCATCCTGTTCCAGGCTGAAACGTATTCCTTTCACAATTAGTCTTTCATCATCAACCACCAGAACTTTTTTTGCCACGCTCGCCACCTCGCTTCTCAAAATTCGAATTCTTAATCTTTGCTGTATGAATCAGTCTGTACATATATCATCTTTAATCTTATCATATGCTGCTTCCTTAATACCTGAAACTTCCATGATATCTTCAGGCTCTTCGAACGGGCCATGTTCATCTCTGTAAGCAATTATACTTTGTGCTCTGGCGCTTCCTATTCCCTGCAGTTTGGTAAGCTCGGCCTCATCTGCTGTATTTATATTGATTTTTACATTATCTGTACTATCTTTACTTTCAATCGCCGACTGCCCTTGTATCACATCGGCTTCACTCAAACCGTCTAACTCAGACGATGAAGGAATATAGATCCGTTGTCCATCCGTTATCTTTTCGGCCAGGTTGATCAATTCTGCTCCATTCTTTGATGAAAGACCGCCAGCCCTATTCACTGCATCAATAACACGTGTATCCTTTTCCAGCGAGTATACCCCCGGAACATTGACTGCACCGCATACATAGACCGTAATGGTGTCATTTACCACAGCGCCATCAGATATATCCTCACCTGCAGAATCAAAATCAGTTTCTTCTGTTCCTGAAGAACTGCCTGACTCATTAGTCTGACCATTCTTTGCCTCAGCTTCCATCGTGTTTTCTGTATCCATTGTATTCTCTGTTTCTACTATATCACCTTCCAGTTGAAATGAAAACACATTCGAATCAGAAACAGTATTTATTCTTTTACTAAAAATAAAATAAACAATTCCCGCAGCAGCCAGAGCTGTCACGATCAGTATAATCTTCAACCTTTTTCCATTTTGTTTCATTGAGCACCTCCAAACAATCTTAACTGTTCCAAGTGCTCCCAATCTGTCCCTCAACACATTGCTGATATTATTGTAGCGAATTATTTTGCTATATACAAGAGGGAATTTTAACCGAATATTGGTTGTAATTTTCTACATATATGTTATATTTATCCATTTTGTATAGTGAATCTGACCAGACTGTAAAAAAACAGTGTCACCCTGCAAGGATAAACACTGTTTGACATGTTATTTATTATACTGGACCTCTTCTATACTGGCAGTCAGTTTTTCGATCATTTCATCTACATGCTCTTTCTGTATGACAAGCGGAGGGACAAAACGAATTACACTGGTACCGGCATTGATCAGAATTAATTGTTTTTCGATTGCTTTCTTGATGATGTCTGCGACCGGTACTGTAAATTCCAGTCCCTGCATCAGTCCCAGCCCCCTATGCTCCTGTATGCAGTCATAACGGTTCTTTAATTCTTCCAGCTTTTCGTATAAATAATCTCCGATTTCTTTAACATGTTCAAGTACATTCAGTTCTTCAAACTGTTCAAATACAGCATTGACTGCTGCAGTAGCCAGAGGATTACCGCCATAGGTCGTTCCGTGATCTCCGGGGACAAGTGCTGCGGCCTTTTTGGTGGTGGCAAATGCTCCTACCGGTATTCCGCAGCCAAGTGCTTTTGCAATTGTTACGATATCTGGTTTCAGTCCGTATTTTTCATATGCGAACATACTTCCTGTTCTTCCCATACCACACTGTATCTCGTCAAGTATCATCATTATATCGTGTTCATCGCATAATTTCCGAACACCTGCTATGAATTCTTTTGTTGCCGGATAAACACCGCCTTCTCCCTGCACTGTCTCCAGAAGGATGGCTGCGGTTCTGTCATTTATTTTCTTTTCAACATCTTCGAGATTGTTATATTCGGCAAATACAGCCCCGCCGATCAGAGGTTCAAAGGCTTCCCTGTACTTTTTTGTACCGGTAACAGAAAGAGCACCAAGGCTTCTGCCGTGGAAGGAATGCTCCATCGCAATGATCTCACTGTCAGCTTTTTTGTGTTTGTCATAGTAATATTTTCTCGCAGTTTTTATTGCACCCTCAATTGCTTCTGTCCCGCTGTTCGTGAAGAAGACCCTGTCCATCCCGGTTGATTTGATTACCTTTTCAGCCGCTTCCATCATGGGAACAGAATAATAATAGTTTGAAATATGCGTCAGCTTGTCAATCTGAGCCTTTACAGCTTCATTCCACTTTTTATTTTCATATCCAAGTGCATGCACAGCAATTCCAGCCACAAAATCAAGATATTTTTTCCCGTCTATGTCGTACAGATAAACACCGCTCCCTTTATCCCAGACAAGGGGATATCGGTTATAAGTATGCATGATGACATCTTCTGTCCGCTGTATACACTCTTTTGCATCAAGAACGGTCTTTTCCACATTGGAAATATCCATCATGCTTCCTCCTTATCCTTTGTTTCATGATCAAATAATACTGATTCGTCATTGATTATTGCAGTTCCGATTCCTTCATTAGTAAAGAACTCGAGCAGCAGGCAGTGTTCCATCCTTCCGTCCAGGATATGCACACGGGATACACCGTTTTTTACTGCATCAACACAGTTCTTCAGTTTAGGGAGCATTCCCCCGCCGATAAATCCGCTGGCCATAAGCTCATCTGCTTTCTGCAGAGTCAGTACCGACAATAAAGTGCTCTTATCATTGTAGTCTGTATATACCCCTTCGATATCAGTTAAAAATGCCAGTTTTTCAGCACCGATCGCAGTAGCAACTGCGCATGCAGCATCATCTGCATTAATATTATAGGATTGGAAATTATCATCAAGCCCAATCGGAGAAATGATTGGAATAAAGTCGTTTTTTATCAGAGTGTCTATTAATTCCGTGTTAACTTTTTTTATGTTTCCAACAAAGCCGATATCCTGACCGTTGACAAACTTTTTATCGACCATCAGCGTCGAACCATCTTTTCCGCTGATACCTGCTGCACGCACACCAAGTTTTTCGACCATCTGGACCAGATTCTTGTTCACCTTGCTCAATACCATTTCAGCTACTTCCATGGTATCCTTGTCGGTTACACGAAAGCCTTCCACGAACACAGGCTCATTTCCTAACAGACCTACCCACTTGGAGATCTCTTTGCCACCGCCATGAACAACGATCGGCTGCATGCCTACCAATTTTAATAGAACAATGTCCATTATGACATTCATTTGAAGCTGCGGATCTATCATAGCGCTGCCGCCGTACTTGACTACTACTTTTTTATTATTGAATTTCTGTATATAAGGCAATGCCTCAATTAATGTCTGTGCTTTCACCATATCATTCTTCATAATCCTTTATCTGCTCCTTTACGAACGGTAATCTGCATTGATTTTCACATAATCATAGGTCAGGTCACAGCCCCAGGCTGTTGCTGTTGCTTCTCCCATCTTGATGTCTGCTATCGCTGTCACCTTTTTTAAGGATAAAATTTGTGTTGCCGTTTCTTCTGAATAGTCAGTTGCCATTCCATTTTCCACGAGTTTCAAAGCATCCTTTAAAACAATGTCTTCTTCCTGTTCAAAGAATACCAGCTCTTCTTTGCCCGTGATATAAAGATCGACAATATCAGGATCAAAGACTTCTCCTGCATAGCCCAGTGCACAGATGATCCTGCCCCAGTTTGCATCATTTCCAAAGACTGCAGTCTTGACAAGATTTGAGGTTATCACTGATTTTGCGAGAACTTCTGCCTGTTCACTGCTTGCTGCTCCTATGATCCTGCACTCAAACAGTTTGGTGGCACCCTCTCCGTCGGCTGCCATCATTCTGGATAAGGTCTTCAGCAATTCAAGTAAAGCAGCATAGAAGATGTCATATGCTTTACTGTCAGCAGTGATCTTTTGATTTCCAGCCAGTCCATTTGCCAAAGCCATCAGGGAATCATTCGTCGATGTATCCCGATCAACTGAAATCATATTAAAGGTACTTTTTACTGCTGTGCTGATTGCTTTCTGTAAAGCTGTTCTTTCTATTACAGCGTCTGTTGTTATGACGCCGAGCATAGTCGCCATATTAGGATGGATCATTCCAGAACCCTTGCACATACCGCCTATTGTTACTTCTATGCCGTCAACCAAAAGCGTTACGGCACACTCCTTATCAAAGGTATCGGTGGTCATTATGGCTTTTGCAGCCTGTGTCCCCGCTTCCAATGTGTCACAAAGATTATCAGCAAGCTGCTTTGTTCCTCTTGACACTGCGTCCATAACCAGCTGTTTTCCAATAACACCTGTAGAAGCAGTTAAAACGCTGTTCTTGCTGATCTTTAATACTTCCGCTATCATTTCGGCCATTTTTTCATTGTTCTCATCACCTTGTTTTCCAGTGCAGGCATTGGCAATCCCACTGTTCAAAACGACTGCCTGTATGGTTTCTTCTTCCTTAATCAGCTTCATATCCCAGCGGACCGGTGCTGCCTTGACCACATTCGTTGTAAATGTACCAGCTGCAACAGCAGGTACTTCACTGAATACAAGCGCCATATCGCTCCGATTCTTATACTTGATGCCAGCTTGGGCACAAGCTGCTTTATATCCCTTTGGTGCTGTCACACCACCAGCTATTTTCTTCATATATCTATCCAGCCTTTCTATATATATCTGCCAATACTGCACTTATTAAATTTATCATCTGCAAAAGAGAACCTTTTTTGCTATGCATTCACAAAGGTAGTAACATTCATATCATTCAGAACCTGATCGTAATAATTCACGTCCTCGCGCATTTCCCAGCCAAGACCTGTCCAGAAATTATTACCCAGTCTGTTCTTCTTAAAGGCAATAATGGATACTTTATTAATCCCTTCCTGCTTCAATCCATCCAGTGCCATTCTTACCATATTCCCAGCGATGCCCTGATTTCTGTAATCTGCATGTACACAGACATGATACAGACAACCGCGCCTTCCGTCATGGCCTGACAGAATGCATCCTACAATACGGCCATCCAGAACAGCTACAACGCTCAGACCTTCGTTTCTTCTCAGAAACTTTTCGATTCCTTCTTTGGAATCATCGACACTTCTCAGTCCAATACCGGTTATTGTTTTCCATAATGCATAAACTTCTTCATAATCTGCGATCGTCATTGATCTAATCATAAGCACTTCCCTCATTCTCGTTACTAAAATTGGATTTCATAATTATACAACCGCAATGTATATTATGCAAGAATTATTTTAATCTTTTTTTAACAGATCAATTCCAAGCTCCATGGCTTCCTTCACTATAGCTGCTATCGGAAAACCGACAATATTATAATAATCGCCTTCGATTCTTTCAATATATGGTGCAAACCGGCCCTGGATGGCATATGCACCGGCTTTGTCCATAGGTTCTCCGGTATCAACATAGGCCTGAATCTGCAGTGGTGTCATTGCTCTTACAAAAACTTTCGTTTCAACTGAAAAATTACGCATTTTCTGTGAGCCATCTGGCAGCATGCATAAAATTGTAACTCCTGTATATACCTGATGCATATTATTCTGCAGCAGACTTATCATATCAAATGCCTGTTCTGTGCTTCCTGGCTTTCCCATACAGCGTCCCATCGCATAAACAACAGTATCTGCTCCAATAATAACATATTCACCGCTCATCTGCTGTGCTATATCAGATGCCTTCATTAAAGAAAGCTCTTTGACCAGCTCCTGCGCAGGACAGTCCCGCATGACTTCTTCCTTTGAACTTGGTATACAGGTAAACAAAATACCTACCTGTTCTAATATCTCTTTGCGCCTTGGTGAGCCTGATGCCAGTATTATGTTCATTTCATATTCCTCTCACTCTTTTATGTAATTCGTTCCTGCAATATTTTTATTCGTTCCTGCAATATTTTTGTTTATCCGCAATACAGCTTAACTGTTCTACTGTCAAGCCGTATTACTGTCTTTTTTGTTCCACTGATTTTCAATATTACAGATTTGCTGTATTATAGCTTTGCTGTATTATTATCTTGCTGCAATCCTGTTATATGATGATGCCAGAGTCGAATAGCCCTATATCAGCTATAGCAAGGTCAATTTGCACAAAGCCAGAAGACTCATTCGTTCTTCTGTCTTTATGCAAATTGACACGTAATTTACGAAAGAGGACTATTCGACCCTCACATCATATGATCTGTCTGTCAAATAAAAGCTCACGAAGCAGTGTCCTGGCGATAATAAATCCTCCGACAGCACCCGGATGCACTCTGTCCCACATAACATAAGCCGGATAACGATAAGTCAGGTAGTCATCAAATTCTTTTTGCAGATCCACACAAGAAAGACTGTATTCATCCGCAAGCTCTTTGACAATCGTACCGTATTCGTCCATTTTTTTCCTCATGTCATCATCTCTGTTTTTTTCAAGATAGTACGGGGTCATCAGAATGAGCTCCCTGACCTTTGGAATTGTGTCCTCGATCATGGTTCTCATATTGGTTCTGTACTCATCAGGGAGCACATGTGAAGAAGGACGTGCCGGGCTGTCGAACTGCCGCCAGACATCATTAAAGCCGATGCAAAGCACTACTATGTCCGGATTCAAGTCAAAAACATCTGTCTGCCAGCGCGCCAGCAGGTCTCTGGACGTATGTCCGCTGCATCCCATATTGAAAATCTGAAAGAACTGTTCCGGATAATATACGTTCAGCAGTGTGTCGACCACCTTAACAAAGCCGTTTCCCAGGCCATCCCCTGCTGCTATCCCTATAGGTCTTTGCCTTCCTGCATCTGTCACTGAATCTCCTATAAATAATAAAGTCTCTCTGTCCTGTAATTTCATTGCTGTTCTCCCTGTTGATTTGTCCGTATTTCTACTATAATTTCTTTATATCAGTATAATGTAAGCAGTTCTGTTTGTAAATCTGCTTTCATGATTTCTGCTCGATTCCTTGTCCATCACTTGCTTTTTTGATT
>QKDK01000223.1 GCA_003252135.1 Clostridia bacterium | reverse complement strand
GGATTGTCAACTACAGAGAGCGTTTTAAAGTTAATCGGGTTATTATTTTTGTTTGTATTGATAATAATTGCCTGTTATTTTACTACGCGTTTTGTTGCGGGAAGACAGCTGGGACAGAGAGCAAAGATCAGTAATTTTAAAGCTATGGATGTATTCCGAATATCACAGAACAAGTATCTGCAGCTGATGAAGATCGGAAGGAAATATATCGTACTTGCAGTTTGCAAGGATACAATTACTGTAATAGCAGAATTGGATGAGGAAGATATTGTTTCATCAGAGTCTGCGACAGGAACAAGTTTTAAAGATATACTTCATAAAATGAGTAAAAACAAAGAAGATTCTGCTCCGTCAAAGTTTCCTGACTTTAAGAACACGGATGATAGACAGGATTGAATGGTTTGCTCTTATAAGTCTTTATATTTTATTTGAAAAGGTTGATATCAATGGACAGAGTATGTAGAAAGAGATTAATAAGCAGGATTTTACTAGTTCTTACACTGCTCGCTATGCTTTGTATATTGACCTTTATTTGTGTTACCCCGACGTTAACCTATGCTTCTGAAACAACTTCTGAGGAAACAGCTTCTGAGGAAACAACAACGTCTGGTGATACACTTGCAGATACCTCCGAAGATACTGGCGTTAGCGGCACGATCGGAGGTCTTTCTTTTGAATTTCTGCCAACAAGTGACGGCGACACAAATTCATGGTCAGCAACATTGCAGATATTACTGGTTCTGACAGTAATTTCGCTTGCACCTTCTATTTTGATCATGATGACTTCTTTTACAAGAATCATCATTGTGCTTCATTTTGTCAGGTCTGCGCTTGGAACACAGACAACACCGCCTAATCAGGTTCTGATTGGACTGGCGTTGTTTTTGACGTTATTTATCATGTCTCCGGTCATTTCAGAGATCAATACGACTGCAGTGCAGCCGCTTTCTGCAGGTGAGATATCGCAGCAGGAAGCATTTGACCTTGGTGTTCAGCCGCTTCGTGAGTTTATGTCCAATCAGATCAAGGATGGCAATGAATTACGAATCTTTCTTGATCTGGCCGGCATTGATGAAGTTAATTCAGAGGCTGATGTTCCTTTATCAGCATTGATACCGGCGTTTATACTCAGTGAATTAAAGACAGCCTTTATCATTGGATTTGTGATTTACATTCCGTTTATTATTATCGACATGGTCGTAGCTTCTACACTTATGTCTATGGGTATGATGATGCTTCCGCCGACTACTATTTCAATGCCATTTAAAATTCTGCTTTTTATTATGGCAGATGGCTGGAATCTTATTATTGGCAGTGTCATTCAAACGTTTTATAATTAGACAAGGCAACACACTACCTGAATATGATAACAGAAAGGCTGGTGATTAACTTGAATGAAAACCAGGTGATTGAAATACTGACACAATCACTGTATACAGTCATTAAGGTTTCAGCACCTATGCTTATAGCGTCCTTGGTCATCGGTCTGATTCTGAGTATCCTGCAGACGATAACATCCATTCAGGAACAGACGCTGACCTTTGTTCCAAAGCTTTTAGGCGTATTCTTGTCCATAATGCTTTTTGGTTTGTGGATCATGCGGACCATTGTTGAGTTTACAGAGTATCTTTTTACTAATTTCAGTACCTTTATTAACGGATAGCAGAACCTTCGCTTAAGCAGGAATAAAGCGGAGGCTATTACTGTTTACTATTATCGAGCGGAAGTTGGATAGGTTATGAGCATAACATTAGAACAAATAGAATTCTTTCTTATGATACTTGTCCGAATCACAGCATTTACCTACACGGCTCCGTTTTTTAACATATCCAACGTACCAAACAATGTCAAAATAGGTTTTTCTGTATTAGTCTCCATGATTCTGTTTTCCGTGCTTCCTTATGAGCCGTTGGAATATACTGGAGTTATTGGATATGGTATACTTGTCCTGCAGGATGCTGTTTTAGGTGCGGCGATGGGATTTTTTGCAAACATTGCGCAATATATACTTGCATTTGTAGGTCAGCAGATCGATATTGAGATAGGTTTTTCCATGATTACTGAATATAATCCGGTCGCAGAGTCACAGATTACAATATCGGGCACATTCTATACCTATGCTGTTCTGCTGATGATGTTTGTCACGAACATGCATTACTATATTCTGGAAGCTATCATTGATTCGTTCAAACTGATTCCTGTAGGAGGGGCTCAGATCAATGCATCGATCTATGAATTAATGGCAGCCTTTATGAAAGATTATTTTATCATTGGTTTCAGAATTATGATGCCGATGTTCGCCTCTATCCTTCTGGTAAATACAATATTGGCAATTCTGGCAAAAGTAGCACCGCAGATGAATATGTTTGCCATCGGAATACAATTAAAGCTTTTTGTGGGACTTGTGATACTGTTCTTTATGGTACAGTTAATACCGAGCGTGGCAGATCTGATTTTCAATGAAATGATTGAACTGCTCCGTACATCTGTAATATATTTTAAAGGTGGTTGACTTATATATGAAAAGTGGTTTTCAGACAGCGGATGAAAAAACAGTTCATGAGCAGTATCTAAAACTGAACCTGCAGTTTTTTGCTGACGGTCCTGGCGGAGAAAAGA
>QKDK01000035.1 GCA_003252135.1 Clostridia bacterium | reverse complement strand
AGAAAAGAATTGAAATCCCATAGGCACCAACAAAGATCCGCGACTATTGTTCAATTGGAAAGAATCACATTTAGAATCTTAGAAAAGCAGGTAGACTACAACCTGTTTTTCTAAACTCCTAAACCTGATACTTTCCTAAGTCATAATACCATCTGTTCCAAGTACAGTAAGCATAATACTTGCTACAACAACCCACGATACAAAATACGGCATATAGGAGACCGTTTGAATGAACCGTTTAAAAAATTTCTTTTGCAGTTCATTGAGCAGTAATGCAAATACTACAGGTGTTATAAATCCAATCGTCAATCCGAGGGAGCTTATGACCAGTGTGTTACGCAGTACTTTCAAAATTCCAGGCAGAGCAAACAAATCTCTGAAATATTTTAACCCGACAAATTTACATTCCAGAATGTTATCTCCGGGATAATATTCAAAAAAAGCAATGATATTGCCAGCCATTGGGATATAACAAAAAATAATGACCCAGACCAGCGCAATGAGACTGATGATCCATAATTCCTTTTGTCTGACAAAGGAACGTAATAACTTTTTCATATTTCCTCTCCATTCCTGCGCCGCACATGCGCATCTTACGTTTGAAAGAGCGGTGAGTACGAGGCACCTGCCTTTTAAAGAAAATGTCATTTTGTATAGTTTTTCTGCCGTAAGGCAATCACTATACAAAATGACATTCTACCATTACGCTGCTATTCCCCAAATGTAGCTTTGTTCTTTTCGTATGACTGCTGATAATAATCTGTTAGATCCTGTAATCCCATTGCATTGCAGTTTTCTGCAGACTGATTGAACAATGCGATACATTCGTCTTCTGATGAAGCGGTGATCATGGTTGCCCAGTCAGCTATGATCTGATCTGCAATTGTCTGTTTTGTGATTGTTATCTCATCTTCTGCGTTGAAGGTCGTAGCATATAACGTCACATCCTTAGGAAGTGCTGAATAAAAGCCCCAGCAGATATTAACACCTTCATTAGAGAATGATCCGTCTTCATTGACCGGCCAGTAATCATAAACAGATACACGGTCAATCCTTGAATCTAACTTGTCAAAATTACTGTACTCATCTGTCTTCAGCCAGTTACAGTTCGTTGCGATCATATAGATGCCCGCACCATTCTTTGCTTTTACCTGATGATATGAAGTCTCCTTGGTGTCTACATCAAGAATTGCATCGTCGACCTGCCATGTTCCGTCATCTGCGATTTTCCATACGTTGTCTTCACTCGGAGCACCCCAGCCGGTAATGAAGTTACCAAGTTCACTGTTCTCCCAGTTGATCCAGGACAGAACAGCTTCTGGCTGTGTACATTTATCTGTTATAACACAGCGATATGAACCGATATAGTTACTGGTGATCAGTGATGTGTCAGCCATGTCTACACCTTCTGCTGCAACAGAAACATTCATGAAACGCTCGTTAACATTATATGCGTCTCCTTCATTTACTGCCCATGTCTGATGTCCGCTTACCCATGAATACCACCATGTTGCAAAGTTTCCAAGGATCTGTCCGCTGCTCTGTTTTGCAATATATTCTTCGTAACCATTAGCAAGAAAATCTGGTTCTATCAGGTTATTACGATAGCACTTATTCACAAATTTTGCAATTTCAAGACCTTCCGGTGTATTCAGCCAGTGCGTAAAGGTTCCGTCATCATTTACCTTGAATCCGTTCACAAAGCCATAAGCGCCAAGCATGGCTGTCAGGAAATTCTGGCCGTTCTTATCCTGACTGGTAAATGCATATGTCTGCAATCCGTCGGCATTTGTCGGATGATTTGCAAGAATTCTTGTCATTACATCATAGTATTCTTCCGGTGTTTTATAAATTTCGCTGTCACCAAGCTCCAGCCAGTAATCATAACGTGCGCCAAAATCCTGTCCGGCAACGTTAGGATTTTCACCCCAGTACTGTGCAAGTTTGTATAAACTTCCGTCATCCTCGCGCAGGAAATTCAGATAACCGCCCATACGTCTTGTTATATTATCACCGTAGGTCTGAATCAGTTCAGTCAGGTCAGTAGCCTTGCCCTGTGCTATGAACTTATTGGCAAGATCATCGGTCAGCCAGGTTACAACTTCAGGATAATCGTTGGAAGCAAGCATCAGATTGATTTTTTCTTCCATGGAAACGCTGTACATCTGCCAGTCAATAACAACGTTCATGTTATCAAGCAGCCACTTGTCGTATACTGCTTTACCGCCGTCTACGTCGGCAAGAAATTCTTCCTGATCACCTTCTCCGGCATACACTGTAATGGTAAGTGTTTCATCAGGTACTACCCAGCCATATTCGTTGGCTTCTTTTGTTTCCCCTGGTGTTACTGTAGCTGCAGCCTGTGTGGCATCAGCCGTGTTGTTTTCTGTTGTACTGTTGTTTTTACTACATCCGGAAAATGAACTAATGAGTAAAACAAATACGACCAGCACAGATATTGCTCTTTTTCTCATAAATAATCTCCCTTCGTTTCTTTATCTGTAATGCCCCTGACTTTACAACCCCATCTTAATAAGCCAGCGACTCTACATCAATAGTAAATACAGTTCCTGACACAAAATCAGTATTCGTTCCTCCTGCGTTTGTTCCTCCTGCGTTT
>QKDK01000255.1 GCA_003252135.1 Clostridia bacterium | reverse complement strand
AGCTTCGCTGATTAATGTAGTGGTTAACCAGCCATAATCATTTGCATTGCTTTTCAAGATACCTTTTGAAAGGTTTATTAAGTTTACCCTTCAATAAAGTTGAAATAATTTCAAAAATCTATTGACTTCTAATAGTTAGTCTCCTATCTGGACTGGTTCTTCACAAGATCATAGTGCTTTGGTTCGGTCTCGATTCCATCCAGTCTCTTGTTTGGTGTATCCGTTGCAAGACTGAGCTTTCTTAAATCCTTATCATAATGATAGACCTGGTTAGAAAGTCTTTCATCGAGTGCGACCTGATCCATGTTGACTTCTACGACCATATGTGCCAGTTCATTTGGATCTCCCATAGAAGTCGATACTGCAATAACTTCATGTGTCGATGACGGCAGAATATAAAGATCTGTTTCCATGCTTTCAGCTAGTTCATGAAGTTTATCTTCATACACCATCGATACTGCTCCATTTATTCCTCTTTCATTACTGATCACCCACATGGTCCTGTCCTTTGGCATCTCTGATTCCATCATTTCAACAAATTCAAGCGGCATTCCTTCACTAGTAAAGATCTCACGCATAACTTCATCCATGGATCTCACTGTCGGCGGCATGATCCTTCTGGTATTTTCCTCAGCCAGTTTGAACATCTGCTCTTCAGATAAACCGAAATTCTCAGCCAGTGAATTAGTGACCATAGCGCTATGGATCCCCTGTTCATCGATCTTAACGACCCAGCGGTAGATAATAGACAGATCCTGAAATTCTCTGCTTGGCACATCTTTGAGCATTTCCCTGTTCTGTTCCGTGTTGACAAGCTGGAATACGATATTTTCAGCAGCCTTTTACATATCCATGGTCGGTGTCCACACAGGTGCTTCTTTCATTGCCTGTTCCATTCTGGATGCTGCTGTCTGCAGTACTTCCTGAAGATCCTCTGTCTTTACATAATGTTCATACATATCGTTGATATAGATGTTTGCTGATGTATAGCTAGATTCCTTATTTAGCGGAATAAGATTTAGTGCATCCATAGATTTATTGACCTTCATTATGGAACGGACTTCAGTCTTGTAATCTTTAAAATCATCTGGCATGTAACTTTTGAATTTCTCCTTAACTACTTCCTTAAACAACTCATAATTCATCATATATGTCGTTGTGACCAGAGTTCTTTAGACCGGGACATGTCTGACTCTAGGCACTTCTCCTTTCATTTAATCGTCCCTAAAATATCTGCTACATCTTGTTTAAAGCAGCACTATCTTCTTATTCCTTGCAATTTGTATTACTATCAGGATTAATCTGCCAGTGAAAATGACCAGATGATGTTATAGGTACAGACTTTGCTTTCCGAAAATGAATTGCCATGACATGTCTGGAATGTTATCTCTGCAGAAGCATTTGGATCGAGCTGTCCGATCACAGCATACCCATCCATTCCTGCTAGTTCCTTTACCCATAGAACATCATTTAAGTTAAGTGTTCTCCACTGAGTCTGATCACATATTAAAAGGCCAAGTGCTAAGGAACTTTCAGAATCTGACCTTCCAAGCTTCTCCCAAGCTAGCTCATCTGGCAGGTAATCAATAGGCTGCCACTCGCTTTCCACTGACTGTTTAAAGCTGTCACCGCCGCCATTGATCGATACTTCGATCGGTGCATTGGTATTACTTTGAATCAATGCCTTGCTTGCCTGATCTCCATCTGAGTTATTCGGATCGATGTTAAATGCCAGGGTTGCCGGAACGTTTACACTGATGATCGATGCTGATATCGTTCCATTAACGGTCGTTGATGCTGTAGAATCTGCTGCATAAGCAACGCCCGGGCATCCAAGCACCATGTTTACTACGAACATCACTGCCATTAAAACTCCAAAATTCTTTTTACCATTCTTTCTCTTCATATGAATTCCTCCTCAAAATTAGTCAATCACTACATTTATTTCTGCGCACATAGATCCAAGGTAAGATGCACTGTCAGTATCTGCGTAATAGTTAAAATACGCATAACAATGATATTCTCCTGAATCAAAATCCTTGTTCGTCAGATAATCTGATTCGATCTTTTCATCTGGTGCAAGAAGCGGTGAAACATACATTTCCCTGCCATCATCTGTTTTGATAATGACCTGCATATAATACCTGCTTTCTTCCGGGTTGCTGATTGATAACGATCCCATACTCCCTGCATCCTGAAAATATGGAGCACTGCTTATAATGCAGTACACTCTGCTTTCTTCTGCCAGCTCATTCAAACGTTCCTGTTCGCCGCTATTATTAGACACTAGTTCCCCTTCTTTAACTGCTGATGAATTTCCTGACGTGCTGATCTCTGGAGCATCCGTCACAACCGTATCATCCTGTTCTGTTGCTGCACGGACCGGATCTTTTGTAAAGTTTACAGCTATTACCACACCTGCTGTCAGAACTGTCAAGCAGATCATAACCGGCAAAATAAAAAGGAAAGGCTTTCTGGCTTTTACAGCTGCCATGTTCCTTTCCTTCGTCATTGAACCCTTTTCTTTTTTTACTCCCGAATCTGTACTTATATTCATATCAGTTTTTTCTTTCTCATAATCTCTCACTATATACCATCCTCCTTAATCTGCCAGACCAAATGTCCATATGATCTTATAAATGCACTGTTTTGATTCACTAAAAGACAGGCCGTAATTGCCTGTTAATGCCATCTTAACCGATGAGTGTCCTTCAAGTTCTCCAAACACTATGCTCTTGTTATTTACTTCCTGCTCCTTTACATAAATAGCTTCTGTTGTGGTAAGTTTTCTCCAGCTTCCTACCATTGCTTTTATCCCAAGTGCCAGATAGCTTTCTGACTCTTTTGTTCCAAGCTTCTCCCAATCATATTCATCAGGCAGAACATCTGATGGTTTCCAGCTGCTGCTTTCTGCTTGAATGAAATTACTGGCACCACTCTCTATACTGACTTTGACAGGTGCATTCGAGTGATTCTCGATCACTATTTCCGGGCTGATGAACTGACTGCTTTCTTCTGCATTTGGATCAATACTAAAAACTACAGTTGCAGGTGCTGATACATCAATGATCGTTGGACTGATGTATCCTTTTACTATTGTCTCTGAAGCAGATGCCAGTACCGGATTGCTGCAAAAACAGGTGATCATTAGTGTCAATGCCATAAAAATCTTTTTCTTTATCATATGCTTTCTCCTTAATATAAAATACGTTTATTACTATCATTAATGCTGTTACCTTATAGCTCTTTCTTATCGTGCAATTAGTCTTCTGCCAGTCTTATTGTCCAGTTGATGACATACTGAAAATCGATGCTGTTCTCAAAAGCATTCCCATGATATATCATGAACGAAAGCGTACTGACTGACTCCTTATCTATAACTCCTATTAAAGCGTTATCAGCTTCTACAAAATACAAAGGTTTTAGAAGATCTTTTCTCATCCATTCATCATCTGAATAGGTTATACCAATCGCAATATCCTTTGAATCAGCTTTCCCAAGCAATGACCAGTCTGTATGAGCATCTGGCAGGACATCTTTCATACTTCCAGATTCATTATCAACTGAACTTATCCCGATCATGATACTTTCTTTTGACTGGTTATCAATACTAAGTACAGCAGAATATGCTTCACCTGCGTTTGGATCAATACTGATCAGTGCTGTAACTGGTATGCTGACCCTGATTATTGCCCTGACTCTGATGTATGCTTCCTGTATGACAGTAACATCACCCTCTGTGTACTGTAGGATTACATCTTGATACCCTACCTGGTCTATGTCATAATTTTGTAAACTCAAATCTATATCATTATCAAGATCAGAATCTGTTAATGAAATGGTACTCCCGTCTTCATATGTAATGATTGCTGCAAATGGTATCTGTACTCCTTCTGTTGTCTGTGGCTGAAATGTTGCTTCAACACCTGTGATATTAGGCAGTACAACAATGTATATATCCTTGGTTATTGTAATATCCTTATCAGTGTAGGATACAGTGTAGTATTTCCCTTCCCTGTCATATACATTATTATCTAAACCTATAACTGTGTATTCTGATGCCTCAAGTACCACATCTCCACTGATATTGGTTCTTGCAACTACCGTTAACCCTAAATCCTGTCCCCTGTAAATGATCAGTGACTCTGAACTTATACTTAGATCATATAGATCAGCCATAATCATAATTGTAATGTCTTTTGTCACGCAAACATCATTTAACGTATAAGAAAAGATAATCTCCTCATTCCCCACCGTTATGTTGTCATACGGACTGATCTCTGTTATAACAGTTTCTACTGCTCCGCTTGCCATAGTTACGTCTGCACTTTGTATACTGATTGACTGCGTCTGGTAGATCTGCAGCTTTTCAAGTTCAACATCAAGAGATACCGGATAGTCTAGTACCTGCACATGTATTCCAGATTCTTTATTGACACCATTCTCTTTGTAAGAGAACTCGATTAACTGATCACCTAACACCTTCTTCTGGTACGGCGTTATGCACATAGCTGTGACCAAACGATTCGTTCCATCCTCATAAAAGGCCATGCAACTAAAAGTAATATCCGTATCATAGAGCACTATGCTTTCACTTGCTGTGACTGAAAGACCTGTAAGATTTGGTCTAACAATAATTTCACAGGTTGTTGTTTTAGATATGCCTTGGTCTGAAAAGGTGAGCGTCACCGTCTGTAATCCAAATGCTGTCGGATCAAAGTCGTTATCTGGTATTACTGTTTTTGATGAACCATCCATGTAAAATGCTGTAACTGTAAAAGCCGGAATATCACCTTTATATATTGTCTGGCTGTTGCTTACAGGTTCAATACTTACGAGCCCTGGCAGTACAGTTACTGTAATGCTACAAGTCGGATAAACTCCGGTATCTGCAGTCATACCTTCAAGGGTAAGTGTCACTGTCTGTGCACCAACTGTTGTGCTGCTAAAACCGCTGACATTGCAGGCTGCTATTCCAGTATCTCCTGATGCCAGAACAAACTCTGCAGTGTTATCGATTGCTCCTCCATAGTATATGGTCTGTGAAGCAGATACAGCATGCAGATCTGATACATAGTCCACTACTGTAACACTTGACTGTGTACTTAATGTTCCAGACGTCTTAGCACTTCCTACGAAACCAGAAAACGTAAGTGTTACTACCTGTCCTCCAAGCATAGTGCTGTCAAATCCACTGGCTGAACACGATATAGTTGATGAGTGCCCGTCAAGATAAATGGCGTTACACAAACAATCCATGCTTTCACCATAATATACGGTCTGATTGCTGCTGGCTGGTGTGATTTCTGTTACGACCTGCTCACAGGTCGGGATTACCAAAACACCATTATTATAGTAACTTCCCGCTGTCATACCACAGTTAAGTGAATAGTAGCCTGCTGTTGTTGTAGGACATGATGTCAATGCGCTGCTTGCTGGTCTGTTATATGATAACCCACAGTGATCGCATGTCCAGTACCAGACTTTTATTACAGAGACTGAATGTCCATAGCCACATCTGTACACATCAAATGTATATGAGCCTTTGCATGTCCCCACACCACATGATGTGCATCCAAAAGATAACTGAGATGTTTGTGTGCTTACATAAACAAGAGATGCTCCGCATACCGATCCTGAATGATATGTACCATAACACCCTCCTCCTGCAGATGAGCTTCCCGTATGAATATGAACTGTACCGTTATAGCAGTCATCAGTATGCACATGCGTTGCCGCATCTGCTTCCTTTACATAGGCACCTGAGAAAATGCTTATGCAAAGGATAAATATAAAACATACTATTCTATTTCTCTTCATTTCAATCCCCTTTCTTTGAGATTTTATTTCGCTTATCAGATAATCAATACAAATATGTTTTCTGATTAAAAGAACTATAAGTTACTTTCTTCCCCTATTCGAACCAATAATTTGGCTTATCTCTTATCCTGTGCATCATAACCTCCTTGTATCATTTATTTCCTACTGATCCTTAACTGATTTTTAAATCTACCTTGTGTTTTACTGCATGAAAAAAGCAGCTCTGTTTCAAGCTGCTTTTCTGTCCTTATAATGTATCATAAATCAAATATCATACATAAGATTGTTTTGAACCCAATATTAAGTTTTTGTACGCATAACTGTTGACTCAGTACTTGATCACTAAACTGTTGCTACTCTTACGAAAGACAAGAATATGCGAGCAATAATGCTGAAAAGCATCAGAAAGATCTTTACCATCTCAAGGCATAATCTAAATGCTCCTATAATAATCCTCAATAGTACTTTCAATATCGTAAGTAATACCATCCCCATTACCGAAAAGATTTTCCTCATGATTTTATTCTCCTTCCTCTTCATTCATACATTGCATTGCATATCCAAAAACTGCATCATCCTGCTGGATCGGTAAATCAGCCACTGGTTTAGTACTGCTCTCCACGCTATTTCCTTTTGCTCCCGAAATAGCATCACCCAGTAAACGGATAACTTCTCGTCTTGCTTCTGTCATTGCTGCCTGCATAAGTTCCTTTTTGACTATATTTATTTCTTCATGTGTTACAAATGTTCTTTCAGATTCTCTTTTACTTTTCATGAACTTTTCATCACCGTAATGATCAATGTAGAAATCCAAAGCATCCACCATGAACTGGTTTATTGATTTGTATATCTTAGGATTCAGATTTTTAATCACCTTATTGATCTTCACATGCTTTGGATTATTCATATTCAATCGAAAGGTATTACTGACAAGATTATCTTTCATTATTCTTCATCCCCTGTGCTTATTTTGTCATGCCTTTTATTCCAATGTTAGCAAGATATTCATACCCTTTAGCATTTGCCTTCACATCCATAATATACGAAATATTCTTCTGATCATAACCGCCAAAGTTCTTCATTACCACAGCACCACCGCCCACGAAAACAATTGGTGTTGTTTCAAGATTATAACCATGCTCTCTTATTAAGTTATAAACTCTTTCCACGAATCTCTTTATCTCTTCTGTAATGATCTTTTGATACCTCTCATCTATATCGGTTGTACCGTATCTCATGAACTGCTGGATTTCGCCTTCGTCCACTTCTCCATTAAGTTGTCTGACACACTGCTCATTGATCGACCGAATACAGGTGATCAATCCTTTTGGAATTGTCGTACAATGTGATTCATCGGGTGTCCTATCAACGACTGGCATGATATCAATCGTCCAGCTTCCTATATCAACAACAAGCGTTTTCTTTGCGAATGTATTCAGCCTGTCAACTACCGCTGCATAACACTGCGGGAACACAACCACATTTTCAATGATAATATGGTAATCTACCTGTTCAAAGGAAAACATCACATCTTTCTCCGCCATCAAATATTTTATAAAAGCTTTCTTTTCAGCACCAAACCTGGTGAGTGGCAGTCCAACAGCAAGAAATACTCTTGATTCGGTAAGACATCTTCTTTTTAATTCTTTGGCAATAGCCGCAAAGGTAAGCAGCTTGAAACTTTCATCCTCAGTTTTAGTATCCTTAACTTCCTGTCTGTTTGTTCCCACTCGGTAATACTTGCCCTTGTATTCCAATGTGTCTTTATAAAGTGCTGGGATTGTTGTTATTTCTTTGATCCCTGTAACAAATACCTCTGAAACACTCTTCATCATCGACCACCCATGGTCAATGCCTAAAATTTCAACATTGTTCATCATCTGCTCATGTCTCCTTCGTAATTTACTTTTTACTCTTTTCTTCATTTTCCTTAGTCACTTTCTTTTTAGTAGTTTCTTCATACATGGAAAACAATAACCTTCACTTTGCTTGTAAGGACAATCTGTACATTCGCTTTTTTCTTCCTTTTTCGGTTTCTTTTCCTTATCTTTGATGCAGCTGTTATTAATACATCTGCTGTCATTGCCCCAGAAAAAACGACATCTCATACATTCTGTTATGTCTTTACTAATCTTTCGTTTTTTTATTTCTTCTTTTGTTTCTCTGGTCTTACTTTTCCTTATATCCTCCACTTTTGCATTCCTTCCATTGGATAAATGCATTATGAAGCAATAATAACTTGTCACTAACAACTGCTTCTGGTCTGATTGACACATTGCTTTTAATTATTTCTATTGTTTTCATTCTCATTGTGCTTCCTATCATTCTGCATCCTCCTGCGTATTCATAACATTTCGCTATGTATGGTGTACGTCTACTGTTTCAAGTCCCTCTTTGCCCCGTACACAAGGAATGTTCTCATTCCCGGGAATTACAAACGAGCTGCCTACGCATTCATGACGCCTTACCTTGCGGTAACACTATCTCCTCTGCTGCCATTTCGAGGATAAGGTCGAACCTCTCGACCTCCATGGATTATTATCCTTTCACCATATTCGATTTCCTTTTACCAGGCTTGTTCCCTGTCTCTCGTTCTTCATCTTTCGATCCATCGAACTACTAATGTGATAACAGTGGTCTTAAACCCTCCAGGCGAATATCCTGAAATTCTACTCCTTCAAAGATTTCTCTTTGTGTTGCATTAAATGCAAATCTGTAACTGATATTTAGTTGTATTTCCTTGCTGTCGCTTGGAATACGTATATAATAACCTCATATCAATTTTCTGAATAGAAACCAGACTGGTGTATTAATCCATTTTCACACCAACTTTTGGTGTTTTTATGTTCTTTCGAATTGTGGCAAATCATAACTCACTTCTGCTTGATAATAACCAGATAATCCGCGTCTTTTCTTTTCTACCAAACCAACGACTTCAAGTTCTTTCAATGATTTAATGGCAGTTTTTTCAGCTACATTCAAGTTTTCCATAATCTCTGATATTTGATAAATTATATAAACACGATTTTCTCTATCTAACCATTTGTTCTTCATAGAAAGACTCATTCTATCCAAAAGAATTCCATATAGAAGCTTGGCCACCAAAGATAAACCTATAAATATTGTATCTGTAATTAATCGTTTCGGAATCCTTATGAAATTAAACTGATCCGCTTCCGAACCATAATAGTAATTAAAGACCATCTTTTTCAATTCTCCTTCTTGTTTTTCCATACATGCTTCGGCAGAGGTTTGGCTGGTTCCAAGAATTGATCCAGGTACTGTTCGAAAATCTCTGTATTCACCAATGCTGAAGCGCCAACTTTGTATATTGCTCCTGCCTCTTTAGCCAAAGTCATAAATCTCGTTTTTCCAAGACTATAAATGATAGAACCCTCTGTGGCATTTACATATTTCTTCATTACATTCTTTGTTTGTGTGTAACTTTTATATGAATATGCCATGTTAACCTCCTTCCTGTTCTTCACTTTTTCTCCATAATGGATTCTTCATTGGAATTAAATTCTCTCGAAACTGTTCCATAAAAACATCAAATTGTTCTAAGTTAATCAAAACTGTACCGCCTGTTCCTTCATTAATTTTATATACTGCCCCAGCAGCCCTTGCCATTTCAATAAAACGATGGCGCCCAATACTATAAATGATAGAACCTTCACCTATCCGAACATATTTCTTTTGAATCGTTTTGTTTACACCAGGAACTTTATTAAGGTGTTTCATATATTCCTCCAATCTCTGATGATGAATAAGAAGTATCCTTGGTAATTGATGGATAGCTCCCGCGGCAGAAGCTAACTGTATTATTAGCTTTTCGTCAATTCCAAAAATTTTGCTTGCATCTGCTGGACGTAAATACCTTTTGAAGATATTTTCATCATGAATGCAACTCCTGACAGATGGTTTTAATTTATTCAACACATCGTCACCTCTTACTTGTAAAAGTCATCATCAATGATTCTGAAAGTTTCAATATATTGATCCAATACTTCTAGACTGACTAATACCATTTGGTTCAATTTATAGCATGCCTTTGCATCTTTTGCGAGCTGCATAAATTTTGATACACTCATATGATACATTTGTGCTCCCTCGGAATATCTTACAAACTTATCTGGA
>QKDK01000290.1 GCA_003252135.1 Clostridia bacterium | reverse complement strand
TGTATTTATTCCTGCTGTCTGTGCTTCATGTCGTCTTGCTGTGTTTTCGCAGCGCTTATATTTTATGCATGTTTGTCCATCATATATATAAGTTCAATTTAAAAAGTTCATACAAATGTTCATACAAAAGCTTATACGAAAGTTCATCCAAGGTGATTAACTATCTGCCTGTCCGCTGCATTTATCCATAATTGCTTCCATGGCAAGCTGATATGACAGGAAGCCAAGTCCGGCGATCTGTCCGTCACATGCCGATGCAGTTACAGAAACATGGCGAAATGCTTCTCTTTTATGTATGTTCGATAAATGAACTTCGATTTTGGTCATGGAAACACTGGCTAGTGCATCGTGCAGAGCATAACTGTAATGCGTATATGCTCCCGGATTAATGATGATGCCATCCGCTTTATCATAATGTGCCTGCTGAATCAGATCGATAAGCTCACCTTCAGAATTTCTCTGATATACATCGACCTGTATATCCATTTTCTCTGCTTTTTTCTTTATGGATGAAACCAGTTCTTCGTAACCAGAAGTTCCGTATACACCAACTTCGCGTATCCCTAAGAAATTCAGATTGGGTCCGTTCAAAACAACTATTCGCATGCTCAGCCTCCATTGTATATTCAGTTTTGCCTTTTATAGAAAAACAGAACTATCTTTTCCAGATATCTTTTGAACACGATCTGTATTTCTTCTTTTTTTCCGATAGGATTCACCAGAATGCTGTAAAGTCCTGTACGATTCGCACCATATACATCCGTAAACAGCTGATCCCCGATAAATACTGTTGTTTTTCTGGTTCCTCCGATCCGATTCATTGCATTAACATATGCTTTTCGTGATGGTTTCCCTGCTTTATGAATATAAGGCAGTTCGACCTGTTTTGCAAATCCGCTTACTCTTTCTTCCTTGTTGTTTGACATAAGGCAGATCTTAAAACCAAGCTGCTTTAAATATTTTACCAGCCGTACTGCTCTGTCATTGGCCGGTGCTCCATGTTCTACCAGAGTGTTGTCAATATCAAACAGCAGGAACCGGAATCCCTGCTTATATAATTTTTGATAATTCACTTCATAGGACGACTCGGCCCACTCTGTCGGATAAAATATTCGTAACATACTTTTCCCTTTCCACATGCATCACAATAACTTAATTATATCTGATGCATGGTTAATTTACAAGCTTTCCTTTCAGCTAAACGGTTGTATCATATGGTATCAGTACATATCGTGTTGCACCCAACTGCTTGCATTTTATATTTTTATAGTCTATAATTCGAATGTATAGACTAACATTTATGGAGGGTTTCAAAATGGATATTGCAAGTAAATTTTCTCTGGACGGTAAGGTTGCTCTGGTTACAGGTGCATCCTATGGTATCGGCTTTGCAATCGCAAGTGCATATGCTTCCTGCGGTGCAACAATCGTATTTAATGACATCAAACAGGAACTTGTCGATAAAGGAATCGCTGCTTATAAAGAAGCAGGTTACACGGCATATGGTTATGTATGTGATGTGACCAATGAAGATCAGGTCAATGCAATGGTAGCACAGATCGAAAAAGAAGTTGGCGTAATTGATGTCCTTGTAAATAATGCAGGTATCATCAAAAGAATTCCAATGTGCGACATGACAGCGGCTGAATTCAGACAGGTCATTGATGTGGACTTAAATGCTCCTTTCATCGTATCAAAGGCCGTAATCCCAAGTATGATCAAAAAGGGACACGGCAAAATCATAAATGTCTGCTCCATGATGAGCGAACTTGGCCGTGAAACTGTATCTGCATATGCAGCTGCAAAGGGCGGATTGAAAATGCTGACACGCAATATCTGCTCAGAATACGGCGAATTCAATATCCAGTGCAACGGTATCGGACCTGGTTACATTGCAACTCCTCAGACCGCACCATTAAGAGAGCTTCAGGCAGACGGTACCAGACATCCGTTCGATCAGTTCATTATTGCGAAAACTCCTGCCGCACGCTGGGGCGAAGCAGAAGATCTGATGGGACCTGCAGTTTTCCTTGCTTCAGATGCATCTGATTTCGTAAACGGCCATATTCTCTATGTTGACGGCGGTATTCTTGCCTATATCGGCAAACAGCCGCAGTAAACTTACCAAAAGATACTTGCATAACAAAAGCGCGGAAGTTCATCCGCGCTTTTTTATATATATTCATCATGTGAAGTTCATTCAGGTTATGCTGTCAATAAGGGTTCCTGTACTGATTGCCGAGTATGCTCCTGTACTTGTATAAGAAGATCCGGACATGGAAGACAGCAGATTCTGTGTTGTATAGAAGTAGCTGCTGGCTTTACTGCTCAGGTAGGACGAAAGTGAATTGCTTCCGTTAAAAAGTGTTTTTAATGAAGATATATCAGCATTCATAAAATCTTCTTTATTAATAGAAAGAGTGTTGTCCCCATTAATGGTTATCCCTGCAGAACCAAGCAATTCTGCGTTAGCACTTACATAGGAGGATATAATATCCGTCTTCTTGGTCACAAGAGATGAACTCTGGTCAGCAGAAGCATCCAGAACGCTGTTATATGCTTCTACAAGCTCATTTGCCGCCTCGTAAAGCTCGTCGTAATCATAATCTGAGGTCGTTGTTGT
>QKDK01000323.1 GCA_003252135.1 Clostridia bacterium | reverse complement strand
GATGCAGACGGGAGGAAGATATGTACGTTAAAAACGGAACAGGAATATTAAAAAGAGTTCTGGTCTCAAGACCGGAATATTTAAAACCGGCACCGATCAACGAGATTGCTAAAAAATGGAAAGATACAACGATGAATGTTGAGAAAATGCTTCAGGAGCATTTGATTTTTACGGAGGCTTTCAAAAGAGAAGGCGTTGAAGTAGAATTTCTGGAGGCTGACCAGGATAGACCAAATGCAGTGTTTGCAAGAGATTTTGGCGGCTGTGTTAAGGAAGGGTATATCCTTGGAAACTTCAAACTGCCGCTTCGGTACAAGGAACATACCGATTACGAAGCAAAAATGGAAGCTTTGGGCATCAAAAAAATTGCAGAATGCAAAAAAGGACTCTTTGAGGGGGGAGATTTTGCTTTTCTCAATGAAACAACGATCGCCGTCGGAATGGCAGACCGGAGCAATCAGGAAGGAGTAGAGGAGATCAGAGAACAGCTGATGCCATATGGATACCAGGTATTTGGCGTCCCGGTGAAAGCGGCGTATCTTCACCTTGATATGTGCTTTAATCTGGTAGACGACCATATAGCAGTCGCATATACAGAAGGAATGCCGGATGAGTTCAGAAAGATTCTTAAAAAAATGGAAATTGACCTGGTATCTATACCGGAGGAGGCGATTTTTGCCCATGGCTGCAATCTGCAGAGTCTGGGCGGTCATCGTGTCATGTCGCTGTCGGCAAACCATAAAGTCAATGAGGAGCTTGACAGGCGTGGAATGAAGGTGATCGAGCTGAATATCAGTGAGATATTGAAGGCTGGCGGCGGACCGCACTGTATGACATTCCCGCTGGAACGAATCTAAAGAAGATGAAAACTGTGATTATGTCACAGATACAAAGCGAGAGACTGGGTATTCTGATTTTATAATAGTATGGGGCAGACCTGTGCAGTCATTAGAAATGGAGAGTGCCTATGTTTGAAAATTTTGCGTCGACCGGTGGAGTCAGCTTTATGTTAGTTTTTTTGGAAGGAATCTTATCCTTCTTTTCGCCGTGCGTAATTCCGCTGCTTCCTGTTTATATGGGATATCTGGCAGGCAGCGGAAAGAATACAGATGAGGAAGGCAATATAAGATATGAGAGAAAGAAGGTGCTTCTTCACACTGTATTTTTTATAACAGGAATATCCTTTGCCTTTATGATACTTGGAATGTCATTTACAGCACTTGGTACCTTTTTTGGTGACAACAAGACATTATTTACCAGAATCGGCGGTATACTGATCGTATTGTTTGGACTGGTGCAGCTTGGCATTCTGGATTTTTCGTTTCTTCAGAGAGAAAGAAAACTGCATTTTTCGCCGGCAGGAAGAAAAATGAATCCCCTGCTTGCAGTCATTATGGGATTTACTTTCAGTTTTGCATGGACACCGTGTGTGGGTCCGGCACTCTCATCGGTGCTGATCATGGCATCGGGAGCTTCTGAAAAGACTACAGGCTATATGCTTGTTCTTGTTTATGCTGCAGGATTCCTGATTCCCTTTTTAGTGCTCGGGCTGTTTACCGCACAGGTCTTGAACTTTTTGAAAAAGAAACAGAAAATAGTAAAATATACGATTAAAGCCGGCGGTGTTGTTCTTATACTTATGGGAATAATGACGTTTACCGGCTGGATGAATCATATCTCAGGATATCTGACGAATTTCAGTTTTGGCAGTACTGCAGAAGAATCGGTGACAGTTACTGTCACACCTTCGAACGATTCTTTGTCTGAAGACAATCAGACAGAAGCACCGGAACAGACAGAAGCACCGCAGCAGACAGAAGTACCGGAGGAGACAGAAGCACCGGAACAGACAGAAGACAGGGTGCTGATTCCGGCCTTTGATTTTACGCTGGTCGATCAGTATGGTGATACTCACTCTGTTGATGATTATTATGGCAAAGTGGTGTTTATCAATTTCTGGGCATCCTGGTGCTCACCCTGTAAACAGGAATTACCGGATATTGAAGAACTTTATCAGGAATACAATCTGAATCAGGATGATGTGATCATACTTGGAATTGCCAATCCGTCTTCGGATGCATATCCTGACAATGCAGATGGTAGCAAAGAGGAATTGATTCAGTTTATTAAGGACAATGGATATACCTTCCCTGTTTTATTTGACGAAACAGGAGAAGTTCTGCAGAGTTATTACATTTCAGCATTTCCGACAACCTTTATGATCGATAAGGAGGGTAATATAGCTGGATATGTAACAGGGATGATGACAAAGGATATTATGTACAGCATTATCGATCAGACAATTGCCCTTACAGAATAGATTGCCTGTTTGGCGAGAAAGAGGTACAATGGAATCAGAAACCTGTTTTTGTAACAATTGTGATTATGACTTCAGTTTGCGTAAGTGCAAAAGCACAAAGGAGCGGCTATGGAGAAGTATGAAGTGAAGATCATTGGAATTATTCCTGAAGTACCCGGTACAAAAACATTTGTATTCGAAAAGCCGGAGGAGTTCGTATGGGATGAAGGATCATACATGCATGTCGGACTTCCCGGATATGAAAGTGATGGGATTGTAAATAAACAGCTGGTGCATCACCTGTCGATAATTACACTCCCCATGGAAGGAAC
>QKDK01000012.1 GCA_003252135.1 Clostridia bacterium | reverse complement strand
TGATATGATTTCTGCTTGATTTTACATTGGTATATATATTGGATCATACATTTTCAGGCTGGAAGCGTCCCATGATTCTTTGCCAGTGCCTGCAGGCAAGAAGTGTAAAATCCGCAAAAAAGCCCCAGGAACCGCATCCTTGCGACATTCCCGGAGCTAAAATCTAGTTCTTCTTTACCGCAAGGGTTACGTCCTCGCCGTTTAAGTTCCACTCTTTTGAATAACCGTCTGTACTGCCATAAATAAAGCTTGTTGCAAGAACAACAGACTTGATCATGGTCTCGTTCTTTTTCATGATCGCTTCAATGGTCTCATTGCCTGTCTGGTATACTGTGATCTTATCCATTACTTCAAAATCTGCTTCCTTACGCATGGTCTGCAGTTTACTGATGATCTCACGTACAAAACCTTCTTCAATCAGTTCCGGTGTCAGTTTCGTATCAAGAACTACTGTAACGCCGCGGTCGGAATCAGATACAAATCCTTCGGTCTGATTGATCTCGATCAGCAGGTCATCTTTTTCAAGAACTTCGGTTACGCCGTCAAGTTCTATGGTAAGCGTCCCATTCTCTTTGATCTCTTTCATTGCAGTCGCACCGTCAAGAGATGTCAGAACTTCACGTAAGCTGTTCAGCTGTTTGCCGAATCGCTTTCCAAGGGTACGAAGCTGTGGTTTGAACGAGTAAGAGGTAAACGTATCCACATCATCACGGAAGGTCACTGATTTTACGTTCAGTTCGTCTTCTATGATCTCTGTATAAAATGCAGATAATTTTACTTCTGATTTCACGAACATGTCGGCGATCGGCTGACGCTGCTTGATGTTCGATGCATTACGGCAGGCACGTCCGAGAACTACGATCTGCAGTACAGCATCCATGTTCTTTTCGAGCTCTTTGTCGATGTATTCTTCTTTTACCTTCGGGAAGTCACAAAGGTGCACGCTGATCGGTGCTTTCTTGTCGATGCTGCATACCAGGTTGCGGTAGATCTGTTCTGTCATGAACGGAATCATCGGTGCTGCTGCCTTACAAACAGTGACAAGGGCTGTATAAAGCGTCATATAAGCATTGATCTTATCCTGCTCCATGCCTTTTGCCCAGAAACGTTCTCTGCCTCGGCGCACATACCAGTTGCTCATCTCGTCTACAAAATCAAGCAATGCTCTTGCTGCTTCCGGAATCTTATAGTTCTCAAGGTTCTCATCCGTTGCTTTTACAACAGAATTCAGTCTTGATAACAGCCATTTATCCATAACAGGAAGCTTGTCATATTCCAGAGTATATTTTGTAGCATCAAAATTATCAATGTTTGCATACAGAACAAAGAACGCATACGTATTCCAAAGGGTACCCATAAATTTACGCTGTCCTTCGGTCACGATCTTACCGTGGAAACGGTTCGGCAGCCAGGGAGCGCTGTTCACATAGAAGTACCAGCGGATGGCATCGGCACCATACTCGGAAAGTGCGTCGAACGGATCGACTGCATTTCCTTTGGACTTGCTCATCTTCTGACCATTCTCATCCTGAACATGTCCAAGGACGATTACGTTCTTATAAGGCGCTTTATCAAAGAGCAGGGTCGAGATCGCAAGCAGGGAATAGAACCAGCCTCTTGTCTGATCGACGGCTTCCGAGATAAAGTCGGCCGGGAATTGTTTTTCGAACAGATCCTTATTTTCAAAAGGATAGTGATGCTGTGCAAATGGCATAGCCCCGCTGTCGAACCAGCAGTCGATAACTTCCGGCACACGGTGCATGGTCTTGCCGCACTTCTCGCAGGGGAAGGTAACCTCATCAATATAAGGGCGGTGAAGCTCCACATCGCTTGCACAACCAGATAATTTCTGCAGTTCCTCAATGCTTCCGATCGAGTGCATCTGGCCGCATTCACACTGCCAGATGTTTAAAGGGGTTCCCCAGTAACGGTTACGGCTGATGCCCCAGTCGATAACATTCTCCAGCCATTCGCCGAAACGTCCGACACCAATGCTCTTTGGAATCCAGTTGATGGTGTTGTTGTTCCTTATCAGGTTTTCTTTTACGGCTGTCATCTTGATGAACCAGGATTCACGAGCATAGTAAATGAGCGGTGTATCACAGCGCCAGCAGAACGGATAGCTGTGTTCGTATTTCATGATTTTGAACAGGGTCTTATTTTTGCCAAGCAGGGAAAGGATCGGTTCATCTGCCTTTTTACAGAAAAGTCCGGCAACATCAGTTGCTTCAGCCTTCATCTCGCCCTTTTCATTCACAAGCTGCACAAACGGAAGGTCATAGTTACGTCCGATCTGTGCATCGTCTTCACCAAAAGCAGGTGCGATATGAACTACACCAGTACCGTCTGTTGTAGTCACATATTCACCGCAGGTAACATAAAAGGCTTTCTTGCCCTTCACATTGTTACGATTCGACGTTATGTCTGCATTTCCATCTGCGTCATTAAAGGCATATGGAAATAACGGTTCATATTCTTTATATTCAAGGTCCCTACCGACAAATTCTTCGATAATTTCATAGTCGCCTTCAATAACAGAGAGAAGGTCTTTGGCAAGATAGTAATATTCGGTCGCAGCCGCAACGGTTGTATTTTCATCAATATTATCCATGCTGCCTGTTTCGGCGCCGGCCTTTTTAGCAGTTTCCTTATCGGCAGTTTTTACCACACTGCCCTTTTCGTCAACACCGACCTTAACCTTAACATAGGTGATCTCAGGATGTACACAGAGAGCCACATTGGAAGGAAGTGTCCAGGGCGTTGTTGTCCAGGCCAGAATATACTCGTCCCTGCTGTCCTTTACCGGGAATTTTACGTAACAGGATTTTTCTTTGACATCCTTATAGCCCTGAGCCACTTCATGGGATGCAAGCGGCGTTCCGCATCTTGGGCAGAATGGCACGATCTTATAACCTTTATAGAGCAGTCCCTTGTCCCAGATCTGTTTTAATGCCCACCATTCGGATTCAATGAAGTCATTGTGATAGGTAACATATGGGTTGTCCATATCAGCCCAGAAACCAACGGTTCCCGAGAAATCTTCCCACATTCCTTTGTACTGCCAGACACTTTCTTTGCATTTTTCAATAAATGGTGCCATACCGTACTGCTCGATCTGCTCTTTGCCGTTCAATCCGAGCAGTTTTTCCACTTCGATCTCGACCGGAAGTCCATGGGTATCCCAGCCGGCTTTTCTTGGAACCATGTATCCCTTCATGGTACGGTATCTCGGAATCATATCCTTGATAACGCGGGTCAGTACATGACCGATATGCGGTTTACCGTTAGCGGTCGGCGGTCCGTCGTAGAACATATAGTCAGGCGCACCTTCCCGGTTCTCCATGCTTTTTTCAAAAACCCTGTTCTCTTTCCAGAACTCTTCCACATTTTTTTCGCGCTGAACAAAATTAAGGTCAGCCGTTACTTTCTCATACATTCCTGTTATCCTCCTGCTTATTGACTTCTAAAGCTCTTCACCTGCGGAGCAGTTTTCATTCCTGACTACATAAAAAAATCCCGTCCAAACAGGACGAGATCAAATGTTTCTCGCTTTACCACCTATTCTCATGTACGAAGCCAGGCTTCATACAGTCACCATATAACGGTCGTCCCCGGCTCGACTTACCTTTTCTGCACATTCAGTCTCGCAACTACAGAGTGATCTTCCTCGTTCTTTACTCACATCAGGCTCACACTGTCCCCGACTCGCTGTTGTTTTCCTTGAACGGATACTCTCTCTGTCATCGTTTTTGCTTATTTTATGGGAAATATCATAATACGAAAGTCGCATAATGTCAATGTTTTTATTCATTTGGCTGCCCTTTTTGGCCGTTCACAGGCAGAGTCTGGTTTTTTCATTTTGTTACTAATCTATAAAGTACAGACAGCAGGCTGCAAGGTTCATCAAATTTATACAGAAACGCTGCCGGTCAGGAAAATAAAACAGAATCAGTGATGAAAAGCAAAATAATAAAATGAAGAGCAGTTCTTTTGCATTGATCATGCCGTCATCCTTGTATTTACTTTCACTTTCACTGATTCTGAAGAATTGTTCTTATCCTCTATGCCGTTAATACATATTCAGTCCACGGTATCATATTGCTGTTCAGAATTTCTTTCTCAAGCTTGTACATTCTCTGGATATGATTCCTGCTTCCTGTCTTTGCTTCCAGATGCTGTTCATGCCTGTACCAGTCTTCCCCTTTTTTCTTTCTTGCAATATCGATGGAGGCTTCCACGTTATTCCGGTCAAGATAAACACAGACTGCATCATGTTTTGTATAAGTATCTGCAATCTTCTCAATGTAAGCAAGCGCCTGTTCGTCTGTACCTTTTCTGAATAGTATGTCGTTCAGAGGCGTCTGCAAAAATCCGCTGTTCAGGATCACGATACCTTCGATTTTTTCGATTTCCTTCATTCTCTTTTCAACAATCATACAGCCCATGCGGATATAACTCTCCGCATCCATACGAAAGTCGGACGGTTCACCAAGCTCATAGGGGTGCACCGCTTTTTTTATTTTTTTAGGAAGGTCATCTGTTCTCACAAAACAATGTCCCTCAAAGCGAATTACCGATGAGTCCAGCTGTTTCTTTTTATTAACAGCCTGAAATTCTTCTTCTGTCATGACTGCTACATTCGAAAAGTTAGTCGGAATCCTGTTATTGCCCTCGTCAAATAATGTAACCTTATACCCTCTGCGTTCCAGACTATCCTTGAGTCCGAATGCATGCTTTGTTTTTCCTGTCCCCGGCAGGCCTTCAATTAAATACAGCTTCTCCATATGTAATCCCATCTTTCTTGCAAAAAAGTGTTAACCAGTTGCCAGATCCTTCTTACATTTTCTGAAAATATCGCAGATTTTGATTCCGCCATATTCTGCTGCTACCATTTTTCATTATAGCATATTATGTTGCACTTGTGTCCATTTTCTAGCAATTTTGCGCTTTTTTTTCATCTGTTTTTGTCTAATTTTATTTAAAAAAGTTTGAAATAAAAACAAACCTATGATACTATAATAATTGTCTCTTTAACCGGGCAGCCAGCGGTTGTTTAACGTTACAACATCAGGAGAATCCATTATGTATCAGGCAGTATTGGTTGATGATGAATCATACATCATCGAAGATCTACTTACGGCCATTGATTGGTCCGGGTATAATATCGAAATCAGTTTTTCCACGACTTCCCCGCTAGAAGCACTTGAATACATCCGAACACATGCTGTCCATCTGCTGATAACGGATGTTTCCATGCCGCAGATGAGCGGAATTGAACTGATCAAGGCAGCAAAGGATATTAATCCGCTGCTCACAGCCATAGTCCTGAGTGCCTACAACAATTTTGAATATGTGCGTTCAGCCATGCGTAACGGAGCAGAGAACTATCTTCTGAAACCGCTCGACCCAAATGATCTGACTGAATCTATCAGCCAGTTCGCCAATAACATGCAGGAAAGAGAAAAGATTTCACGTTCCTTTGGTGCTTCCATCCTGACCTTTCGCAGCAACTTTGCAGAACAGTGGGTAAAGAACCTTCTGTCACCGAATGAGCTCTCAGAACGTGCCACTCTTCTTGGCATTAATGTGGACTCTGACAACTATACTGTTGTGATCTTCAACAGCCCCTCTTCTGATTCCTTAAAGATGTCTGAATTTTATGATATGCTGCTTTCGTCACTGGTCGGAAACTGCATGTCTACCATATATTTTGAATCCCCCCAGCGGCTTGTCTGTATCCTGTCCATGGTTGGACAGGTTCGTGATATAAAAAAACTGGTCATTGAGGAAGCTGAGCAAAAGTCATCGCTCCTGGACTTCCCTCTTTTTATATCTGTCGGTACAACTGTCGGTTTTTATACCAATGTTCCGGAAAGCTATGCCGTGGCTCACACCATGCTCTATCTGACCTACAGCCAGCTGCCTTACTTTTTGTATCACCAGAATCTGTATGGCATAAGCAAGTGCCTGGATGACCAGTTCTCACCATTGAATTCTTCTGCTGTTTTTCAACTGGATGATTATCTTCTGGCTGCCAGAAGAATTTTCACTGCTGCCAGTACCTCTGAATCTGCTTACCATGTCTGTCTTCTGATGCTTCCCTACCTGCTTCGCAAGCTGACAAAGGATATTATCGAACTGCCCATGCGATATCCCTCCATCACTACGATGATTGCTGCTCTTCCCAAAAAAGGTCTGCAGCAAAAACAATATCTTGATTTCAGCCTGAACTTCATACAGGAGTGTTCGAATGCAATTCTGCTCTCACAAAATGAATTTCCTTTTGTGGACGCTGTCATCAAAGCAGTGCACGATTTTTCAGATAAAGATATTTCATTAAAAACACTTGCCATAAAATTAAACATGTCACCGTCTTACCTTGGCAACATGTTTAAAAAACAGACCGGATATTATTTTAATGATTATCTTGCAGAAGCAAGACTGAATTATGCCGCTCATCTGATCGAATCGTCTGATCTGAAGATGAAGGACATCGTAGATCAGGTCGGCTTTTCCAGCCAGACGTATTTTAACCGCTCTTTCAAAAGATATTTTAATGTATCACCTGTCGCTTACCGCCGAAACAAAAAAATATCAAGTCTTACCTCATGAAAAAAGCCTCGATTTTTTCATAATATGGTTCCTTTACAGAATCCAGAGCATTGTATATCTCATGTCTGGATTCTTTTATTTCTATAAGTTCCACCTGCTTTGCTTTCTTTGCAAAAGCGAACTGACCGCCCGGTTTGACCATGGTTTCTCTCCCTGCCTGAAAGAGCAATGCAGGTGTTGTCACTTTCTCTGCGTTCCTCTGCAGGGCTCTGACTGCACGTAAGCTTGCCAGCACCCAACCGCAGGAAGCACCGTTCATCTGGTATTCTTTGTCTTCGAGTCTCTTTTTGAAAATGTGATCATAACAGTTCTCCGAGGTGCAGCCGCTTTTTTCAAACTCTTTTTTCCCGGTAAACCTTCCGTGTCCCTGTACATAGGTCCTGTCTTTTTTTGCAGCTTTTTTCAGCAGCATCAGCAGCCATACAAAACCATTCCAGTGAGCCCCGCTGTCTACCTCAAGCATCGGAGAAGTCAGAACAGCTTTCTTAAATACCTGCGGATATTTTTCCAGATATAATGCAGCTATCGCACCGCCCATAGAGTGTGCATACAGATACAGCGGCTTTTCTTTACTATCCTTTAATGCCGTCTGTGTCACAACACTATGCAGATCCTCTACATATTCCTCGTAAGAATCAACATGCACCATGGAAAGATCTTCTACCTTCCTTTCCGAATGTCCGTGTCCTCTGTAATCGAAAATATAAACATCAAAACCGGCAGCAGCAAACATCAGAATTACCTCTTCATACTTTTGCGTGAACTCGCAGAAGCCATGTGAAATAACTATGGAGCCTTTCGCCTCACTGCATCTGTAAATCTCATAAAACAGTTTTGTACCGTCTGTACTTGAAAGAAATCCCTTCTGATAATCCTTTTCACGCAATGCCGTTATTCCCTTTGTTAGTGTCTCTTCATAATTTCCTTCCCCGATCACCTTCATATGTTTACCTGACTTTCTGCCTATGCTGGTCTTTAATACCCTATTTTTTATTACTCCCCTTCATACTGCTGTGCTGTATTTAAAGCCTTTTTCCAGGCATTTTCATAATAGGCTTCCACAACATCCATATTGTTGTTATATGCCAGTGTCCTCATTTCCTCCCAAAGCAGGTTGAACTCCTCTTCATCTTTGGCATAGATGATATCCCAGGAATAAGCCTGCACATACTCTCCGATCTTCGTAATAATGCTCTGCATTCGGTCAGGGATCACTGGAAGCATATTGACTGCCTGTGTGGATTTTGCAATCATATCATGCTGTCTCAGGTAATCTCCAAGTGTATTCGTACCAAGAAAATCCAGGACTTCCTGCTGCATCAGGGTAGGAGACCTGTCCAGCGTGGTCGGCCAGTAACGGTAGCTGATACTGTAAGCGCTATTCACAAAGGTCTGTGCCTGTATACCGAGTGCGTTAAAAGCATAGGAGCCATCCAGAAGGGTTCCTCCTCCGTCTACAGGAAGCTCAGCCGTTTCTGAATTATCAACATACTTCCATCCATCCTCCAGCACATAAGGTTCTCCGCTTTCATCATAGTCCCAGATAATGCCCTGCGGTCCGTTATACAGATAGGAAATGGTATCTTCATCATAGAGCCAGTTCAAAAGTTCGCAGGCTTTATCAACATCCTTGCAGGAGGAGCTGATCGCAAAATACCAGTTTCTTCCAACTGTCTGATTCGGAGCTTCATAAAGCTTCATATCATCAGCCACGATGGTAGCGTAGCCGTCAACATCATTTTCATTATTGACATGGCCGGATGATGCCAGGTTATAACTGCCGGTCAGCCAGCTGAAGTAGGAAAACATAACACGGCCTTCGCTATACTTTTCACTTGCATTTTTGTATGTCTGCGTTACAGATTCCGGATCTAAGAGTCCTCGCTGGTTCGCTTCAAAGTAAAAATGCAGGGCTCTTTTGTAAAAGCTGTCTTCATCAAGAACAGAACTGATCTCTCTGGTAATGACATTTGTCTCCATCAGGTCAGATACGTATTCCGTATCGATCCCATAGTAAAAAGATAATGTTGCTACTTCCAGTGCTGTATTTTTATCCCAGTCAGAAAAAAGTGAAAAACCGTATATCTTCTCTCCGTTTTCGTTGAGCGGCTTAACCTTCATCATCTCTTCCACAACATCCAGATAATCCTCCAGGGTAGAGAGAGGCGGTGTACCGATTTCTTTATAAGCGCTCCACTGCAGCAGGGGTATCCAGTTATAGGCATTCATCCCGTTTTCTCCGATAGAGGTCGGCATAACATATAAAAGTCCGCTTTCATCGCCGACATTTGATTTGGTATATTCTATGGCGTCTGCATATATTTCATTTTCAAACAGATTCGGAAGTTCATCCTTATATTTTTCCAAAGGCAGCAGCAGACCGGCATCCAGCGCATACTGCACCTGATCTGTCCCCTTGAAGCCGATTATATCCGGTATCTCTCCTGCCACAATATACTGCAGGATCTTTTTTTCAACATTGTCTCCTGTCGGATAAAAGTCCAGCATGATCCCTGTATCTTCCTTCAGCTTTTCTGCTGCCCAGTTATTCCATATACCAGTCTCATCAGAAACAGATTGCTGAATGAACGCAGTCAGTGTGTACCCTTTGCTCGTTTCTGTATCTTCTTCCTCTGTCCCCGCACAAGCAGTCAGCAGGGCACTTAACATGCAGATCACAGAAAGCACACCGTATTTTCCTGCTTTGATATACTTCCCGATATGCTTTTTTCTGTAAGACTTCATCCCTTGCCTCCAACCCCTGAAAATCAGGTAAGCCCCTTCGGGCATTGCATTCTACTGTCTGTTATCATATAATATATTGTAAAGTTTTTCAACCGCTGCACCTCATTTTTCCAAAAAGCGGCGGACCGAAAACAAGAGATGACACGGGGGATTCTATCAATGAAAAACAAAAAAACGTATCACAGTTTTTACGCTAAGACCATGGCGCTCTTCATTGCTCTTATTTTCCTTCTGTCCATACCTCTGGTGCTCATCAGCAATACTATATTGAGCAAATATGAAAAGGTCAATTATATCAAGGAGTATGATATCGTTCTGAATGACCTTCATCGCATTTTTAATACCAGATGCCATTATTTTTACAACACACTGGAGCCGCTGTTCCAGAACACATCCGATTATGATAATCTGTGCAAGCTCTGTACAGCAGATCCTGAGCAGACCATAAATCCTGCTCTGTCCAATGCACTTGTTAATGTATTCTACGATATCTGCATGCGCGATTTCAACTGCATCGGTATTCTTCTTCATTCCAATATCACCAACCGCCTTTATCTGTTCGACCTGCAGTATAAAACGATCGAATCCCTTCGCGCCGAATCCATATACCCTTCCTATTCACCGTATTCATTGAAATTCATTGACGAGACCGTTCTTGTCTCTCTGAACGAAAGACTCGGTGCTCTAAGTGATCACATGTATGGCCTATCCGGCACCATATATAATCAGAATAATACCGCATTGGCTTCCCTTGGTCAGATCATTGTGCTGTATTCTACCGAGGATCTGGTCAGCTCTGTCAGTGAACAGTATCTTTCAGAGGATGCCATCTTTTCCATAACCGACCTTTCCGGAGATATTCTGTATCAGTCAACAGATGCAGAGCATCTTCCTGTTCCGGATTCAATCACTGCATCACTTCCGGAGACTGTACAAAATATTACAGTCTCAGGGGAGGAGACCAGACTGGAAGGCAGGAACACCTATCTATCTTACATTTACAATGGCAGATATGAGTATCTGGTATCTCTGATGCTGCCTTACAGCAGGGTATCCCTTGGTTATCCAAGGCAGCTGATCCTTGTCCTGATTCTGTTTATCTGTGTCTTTTCTATCCTGCTGTTCCGCTTTATTACCAAAATGTCCAATGATAAAGTGACCTTTATCCGGGACGGTATGTCAAAGCTTGGCGGCAGCAATCTGGATTACCGGATTCCGACAGACGAAACCAACGATGAATTTTCTGCCATCATAGAAGGCTTCAATCTGATGTGCGATAAATTACAGGACAATGTGGAAAAAAGCTATGTTTATGTCATGCAGCAGCAGACAGCGGAGCTATATGCCCTGCAGACCAGTATAAACCCTCATTTTTTATACAATACGCTTGAAATGATCCGAGTTCAGATCGCACAGGGCAGAGCACAGGATGCCTCCCAGATGATCCTGCTGCTGTCTGGTATTTATCGTAATCAGATGCGCAGGGACTTCTTTGTCTCCCTGTCAGAAGAGCTTGAACAGTGCGAAAAGCTGATTGAACTGTATATGTACCGGTTCGGGAATTTCGAATATGAATTTGATATCGATGATTCCTTCCTGCCCTATGCTCTGCCAAAGAACACGCTGCATCCTCTGATCGAGAACTACTTTATCCACGGTATTAATCAAAACATTGAAGACAATCTGATCACGCTGTCTGGCAAAAGAGAAGAGATCAATGGTATCTCCTATATCCGGCTTACACTTTCCAACAATGGGCTTGCCATTTCAGAGGAAGAACTTGTTCGCTTAAAAGAAAAACTGCAGGGTTCTATCTTCGAAAACAAGGACAGCGGCGGCTTTGCTCTTCCTAATGTACATAACCGTCTGCGTATTGTATTCGGTGAACCCTGCGGTCTGTATCCGGACAATTCCATTCATGATTCCGGTTTTGAAATATCAATTCTGTTCCTGCCTATGCTGCCCACGGAGGTTGCTAAAAAACATAGTCTGTCGCTGTAAGCTTACAAGGGCTGTTCTTTTCAAGAATCAGCTCTTTTTTTCTTCCCTGCCAGCAAATCTGCACAGTGGTATCAGTTTTTGCCGTCAGTATACATTCTGTAAGCAGCCCATCTGACCATGTTATATCAGCACTTACGGCACCTATAAGTCCGACACCTTTTATTCTGCCGCTCCTGAATGCTTTTGGCAGGGCAGGCAGAAGCTCGATATATCCGGCATGGGACTGTACGATCCCTTCGATGACTGCTTCTGCAAATCCAAAATTGCCGTCGATCTGAAACGGCGGATGCATATCCAGCAGATTATCCTGTATACATTTCTGCATCATCTGAAATAAATTCCTGTACAGATTGTCTGCATCCTTTAATCTGGCCATAAAGCAGCAGAGCCATGCTTTGCTCCAGCCGGTATGTCCGCCGCCATGTTCCAGTCTGTAGGCTATAGATTTCTGTGCTGCAGAAAAAAGCGCCTGATTATCCTGTGTGATCTCTTTTCCCGGATGAAGTGCGAACATATGGGAGATATGCCTGTGTCCCGGTTCTGTTTCCTCATATTCCTGATACCACTCAAGAATTCTGCCGTCCGCACCGATTTGCAGCGGTACAAGTCTGTTCTTCATAGCTGACAGCTTTTTATACTCTGCCGAATCCTTCTCTCCAAGTATCTCAAGTCCTTCCAGATAGTCGGTCAATAATGCGCGCAGGATGGACGAATCCATTGTCGGTGCCATACAGAGCGCGCCCTTTTGCCCTGCCTTTGAAAGATAGGTATTCTCCGGTGAAAGGGAAGGACCTGTCAGCAGCATCTTATCCTCTGATTCATACAGGTATCCTTCGAAGAAACGTATAGCTTCCCGCATGAGCGGCATGGCAGTCTGTTCAAGAAACACCTCATCCTTTGTAAATGCATAATGCTCATAGGTATGCAGTGACAGCCAGGCTGCTCCCATAGGCCAGAAGGGAGAAGCATCAAAGATACCTTCAAGATCTGTACATCCCCACAGATTCGTATTGTGATGAGCACAGAAGCCTTCACATCCATACAGGTCCTTTGCTGTCTGCCTGCCGTTTGGCAGCATACGCTTCAGATGTTCGAACAGCGGAAGATGACATTCTGAAAGACCGGCTTTTTCAACGAACCAGTAATTCATCTCGGTGTTGATATTGATCGTATACTGACTCTGCCACGGCGGCTCATAGGAACCATTCCACAGTCCCTGAAGATTAGAGGGAAGATGACACTGATAAGAGGATGATATCATCAGATATCTTGCATAATTGACAAGAAGCTGCGTCAAAAGATCCATATTCTCTTCTTTTCCGCTGCGTATCTCATCCATAATGCTTTCCATAAAAGGAATCGCACGTACTTCATTTACTGTATTTATCTCCAGAGAGAACCGGTCATAGAGCTTATGATAGTCTTCTTTATGTTTCTCTGCTATTGTCTGAAAGCCTGCTGTCTGTGCCTCATCCAGAATATGATTGATTCTGTCAAGAAGTCTGTCAGGACAATGATCAGTCATTGGTCCAGGCTCGTAGGCCAGCTGTTTCTGCTCTGCTTTTTCAATGTCAGAAAAATCAGTGCCAACGCTCAGATAGAGGATAACTTCCTTCGCGTTCCTGGCATATACAAAATCGCCCATGATACCTGCTTCAAAGTCCTTTCCTCTATGGTCATCAAAAGGCTCTGCTTTGATGCGGACACCTGTCAGATAATAAACACCCTGATCACCATTTCTACCCCAGTTCCCTGCGGTATCGGCTGCAATGCTTCCTGTGAATTCTTCAAAAGGCTTGCGGCTCATATTGGCACTTACAGATATTCCCATCGGATGATCTGTCGTCAGACGAATGACCATGACCTGATAGGCTGTGCTGATAAAATGCTCTCTGCAGTATGTTGAATCGTCAATCTTATAATTCACCTTTACAACTGCATCCTGCAAAAAAAGTGTCCTGCTGTAGTCAGTGACTTTTCCCTGATGCCGCATGAAGCAAAGTCTGAGATCTCCTGCCGGCTGATAGGGATTGTTGTATTTTGGCGCGGAGGTCATTGACATCTTGGCGAGAAAGGCAGCTTCCTCCACTTCTCCCTGCAGCAGCAGTTCACGAATTTTTGCGATATGAGCTTTCCCGTCAGGATTCGTGCGCTTTCTTTTTGGCCCGAACCAAAGAGATTCTTCATTAATAAAAATCGTTTCTTCGTTGACCTTCCCCATGACCATGGCACCTATCCTGCCGTTGCCTGCAGGAAGTCCGTCATCCCATCTTCTTGCTGCCTTACCAAGGCAAAGGGTATGGCATATTGCATTATACATTATGTTTTCTCCTGTATTCCATGATCTGCTGCCAGTCATATCTTCCCAGGTGATGGGTGCCCGTCCGCAGGTGATACCCTATACTGCCTTCATGGTAAGGCACCTCGGGGCTGGCAAATTTTCCATCCGTTATCAGTCCCTTGCACCCAAGGATCTCATAAGCCGGTGTTGCAGCCGCACAAGCTAAGTACTCGGATAAAGGATCTGCCCAGTCATCCTCTGTAGCACTGCACACATACAAGTGCCTTGGTGCAGTAAGGGCAAGCAGAAAGTGCTGGTCAAAGGGCAGTTCCTCCGGCGTGGCATGGTTCTTAAAGAAATTCTCACAGAACCAGATTCTTGAGCCGTGTTTAGCAAGGTCTTGTATACCTTCTCCCGTTTTTTTACGAAACAGGGCCGCTCCGCCGCCGCCTGAATCGTTGGAGACCACCAGCGAGAATCTTTCATCCATTGTTCCGCAGATCAGTGCTGCCTTTCCAAGTCTTGAATGACCCATCACTGCACTTTTGGTCAGATCCAGGCTTTTCAGTTTTACGCTTCCGTTTTCGCATTCCTTAAACAGATAATCCATGATGCGCTGCATGCCCCATGCCCACATGGCAAGCTTACCCCAGCTGTCAAAAGAATTTCTGCTGTAAAATCTTCCGGCACCGCTTGCAAACTCATCGTCCTTATCGCTCGTGACATCCTGGTAATAAAGATTCACGATACCAAACCCGTTATCCAGTATCTCTTCTCCCAATCCGTCTGCTATTACAGGGGTAAAAGAAAAATAAAAGAACACCGGCGCATCAGCTCTTCTTTTCGGGAGACATAGCTGAAACGGAAACGTCAGGTATGAATAGGAGGATTTTACATGCAGCATAATGGTCTGTATGAGCGCTTTCCCTCCAAATCCGCTGTTGTCCTCTCTGACCACTTCTCCGGATACCGTCAGCGGAAAATCCGGGTATGTACCGCAGAATTCACGTTGTAAGAGCTGCTCGATTTCCTTTCTTCTTTTACTCCAGTCTTTCCTTTCTTTCACTGCTGTTCCGTCTGTGAAAGTCAAAAGATCCGGCAGCTTTCTGCTGCATAATTCCTGGCTGACCTGTGTGTCCATTTCAACTCTCCTTATTGTTCTTGATTATTCCAGGATCAATGATAAAAGAAAATAATCCAGGTTCGGATTGCAGCACAGCTTATTCTGCCAGGAGATACTTATGGCGGTAAATTCTGCATGATCTCCCTGATATCTGGCAGCAAAGGGAAGCTTGTTCTTTGGGCCGATGCTTCCGTTGAAGCCTTTTTTATCATATGTAAAGGCAAGAATTTCACTTTCTCTGTCACTGCTGATGATCCATTGTCCCGTAAAATCAATATAACCTTTTTCTTTATTATACATCATGAAAAGCGGATAGTCTTTTGTTTTTGTTCCGCCGTAAAATACTGCCTGGCATGGTTTTGTCTCAAGCAGGCAGCCGTCTGCTCTTACAGAAAGCTGCTTATCCAAAAGCAGTATACCTTTTTTTCCACTCGCAACTGCATCTGAAAAAAGCTTCATTCCTTCTTCACTGACATCACTGCAAAGCAGGACATCCGCGTCCTTTGATTCCTTTATATCCAGTTCTGACAGCATCTGTCTGGCCGCATCACCGACAGCTGTGACCTTTTGCCTTGCTTTTGTCTTTGGGTAGCAGGTGATCAGGATAGATTCCTGATTCAAAGCTGTACCAAATGCATCGGATATGATTGCTGTAAGGCGGATCGCAGTTGCTTTCTTCACGCTGGGGAGCGTAACTGGTAATAAGCCGGAGCAAATTGCTGTTGCTGCGCCTACGCAGCCTTTTCCTTCATAGCATTCGTATAATTCGTTTGTTTTTGCATTGGTCAGTTCAGCTTTTATGGTAAGTTCCTGTGCTTTTGCCGTATCATTCAGCAGCCAGGTCTCAACACCTATGTGTTCACCTTCATATACATACCATCGGTCTGTAAATAGATTGATGCGAAGCGGCACCAGAGACTCCTGATAGGCAAAGTATGCACGCTTTGGTGCCCGATCACAGCAGACCAGTGTTTTCATCCATCCAGACGGCCAGGCGTCGATCAGCAGGTGAATCGCTGTCTGGTTGATCACATCGCCGCGTCTTCTGAAAGCATCTGTCATCAGTCTGGTTGCGTTAGCCTGATGTATCTGGCTTTCTCTGACCCAGTCTTCCATCGTATTCTGTTCCTCAAACCAGTCGCCCTGAACAGAATGTGACTGAGCGCGAACGATTCTGTCCGGATACCAGTGCCCATGCTCATCCTCTGTCAGCCATTCCTTAGGATATCTTTCTCTGATGATATCGGTGTTATCAAGTCCTTCTGCACCATATTCACCGCAGCCGATCATCCATCCTTCCTTGACCGGCGGCATATAACCTTTCATCAGTCTTCCGATTGGTTCACCATGATTGGTATACCACATGGTATAGGTGTGGAAATCAGGCATACCTTCTGCAGTCGGCGCATCATAATCTCCTTCCACATTTTTTATGACGCGATCAGGATTTTCCACATAAACTGCTTTTCGAGCCGCAGAAAAGAAAGCCTCCAGTTCATCACGAAGCAGGTGCCTGTGTCCTTTGGCATCATAGCGTTTTGAGAACTTGTCGCCAGGATCTGCAGTTCTCCTGATACACATCGGTTCATTAATAAAGGTCACCATGACAGAAGAAACATGACTTCTGATCAGATGCTCCATTTCCACGGTCTGTTTTACTGCTTCTGCGAACTGGTTCCTGCGTAAAAAAGCAAACAGCGGCAGATCGCACTGATGCATGATGCCAAGCATATCAAAATAATCGTAGATCTCTTCCTGTACCGGGCGCTGCGTCACGCGATAATAATTGAGGCTGCACATCTTGGCGATCAGAATATCTTCGACCAGAAGGTCAAAATCTCCTTTCATGACACATTGCTGCAGGTGCCCCATCTCATTGGCTCCGCGAAGCACTATCGGCTTGTTATTCATAAAGAATCGGCCTTTTCTGTGGTCAGGTGCTGTATCAGACACATCCTGTTCGAATTTTTTAATACCAAAGGTCCCTGTTCTGCTGCTTACCGGTTCTTCCTCTTTTGTCAGTGATGCAAGCGCACCATACAGATAAGGCGTATCACATTCCCAAAGCCTGTAATCATGAATCGGTATCTGGTAGCGATATTCATTTTTTCCGATGCCAATAAAGGGAACTTTTGCGGCAAGTGCTCCGATTTCCTCTGTCAGTCTGTCCAGACCAGAGTGAATGTTCTTAGGAAGCAGAGAAACTGCCAATTGATAATCTGTTTCAACTTCTCTGCCGTAATTCATGATTCCGATACGAAGCTCCACTGCATCATGATCAATATCAGAACGAACAAATATATCATCGATATGAAGAAGCGGACGATATTCCAGGGTTACTCTGCCAAACACGCCGGCACCTGCAGGACAGTGATGCCAGCCTGTTTCAGGATCATCCCAGCCAGGCCCTGTTGCCGCATAAATCTTATCACCGTCAAGCACCGGTCCTGTCCCCAGAATAGTATAATCATTCCTGCATTCTATGATCAGTTCCTGTGTCTTTCCAAACCCGTAGTCCAGATAATCTGTTACATCCATTTCAAACGGAGCAAAAAAACCTTCATGTTCACCTGCGAAATTACCGTTCACATAGACCAGTGCACGATAATCCACACATTGAAAACGCAGTATGTATCGATGTCTGCAATCAATTTCATCCTGCACAGTAAACATTGTTTTATAGTAGCATCTCCACTTTCCATGTTCATCTGCAGGTCCGCGGTAGTCAGGAACGGTAACCGGCTCCCAGTCTTTTTTTTCGCTGCGTTCTGTGAACCGCTCTCCTGTAAGCAGGTAACGAAATTCAAACTCTTTGAATTCCTTTATCTGTACTGTGGCTTCCTGCTTTGGCAGATGGTTCTCCATAAAGGGCTGGTATCTTTTCTTTAATCTCTTTAATTCCTGATAATATTCGGCAGTCTTTTCTTCAAAGCTGCTTTCGCCTTTGAATATGGAACCGGTCTTCTCTTTCTTTTCCACTGCATGAAAATACCTGTCCGGTATCGGAAGCGGTATGACCTCCTTGTCTGTATTGGCTATCGGATGCTTGGTCATCGCTATCTCGCGGAAAAAATCCTGATTTGACATTATAATCCTCCATGTCTGTATTTATGCACTGCCTGATCAATACAGTACCTTCTGTTATATAAAAGAAAGCGGGGATCGAGGGCATTCCCCCGGTCCCCGCTGTAAACAATCAGTCACCAATTCAGTATGCTGAACATATAAGTAACTTTATTGCTTATTTTGCTGCTGCAGATGCTGCAAATTCAGCCTGAATTGCTTTGTAATCTGCTGAGTTTACGATATCTGTTACGAAATCAGTCCAGTCAGCTTCTGTAAGTTCACCCATTACGTACATTGTACACATTGTGTTAACGTCGCTTGTAAGAACACTCCACTGATTGTTATATGTTTCAGATGTTAAGCTTGTTGTTGCAAATTTCAGACCTGATGTACCAAGGTAATCTTCGATGGAAGCTTTGATTTCCTGTGCACGAGCGATGTTTTCATCGGAAGCACGTTTAGCTCCTGCTCTCATGAACTTAGCTGTGATCTGGTCAGCATCAACTTTTAAGAAGATCTGGTTCCAGGCACCAACATAACCTTCAGTTCTCTTCTGTCCCATAACTTCATCTGATGTATCAACAGTTCCGTCATCAAGTAATTTATAGTGAACACCTTCGATACCGTTTGCCATAAGCATATCATATCCTGGGTATTCAGCTTCTGTACCATTGAACACTTCAAGAATCTTCTGAATCTTTTCTTCTGAACAAGCTGAGCTGATTGCGATACAAGAATCAATATCATATGCATTGTTAGAAACTGTCATGCCTTTTGTTCCTTCTACAGGAAGCAGACACCAAGCTTCGTATGTATCCGGTGTACCTTCATCAAAGATCTTGTTGCTTGTTAAGTCAGCTGACTGATTCCAGTTATACCATGCTGTAAGATATGCAACAGAGTTGCCTGCTTTCCATTTTGAAGTATCTGCGTTGCCAAGTGAGAATTCAGGATCGATAACGCCTGCATCATAAAGATCTTTCATCCAGTTCAGGAAATCAAGATATCCATCAGCGAACTGCATGTAAGTGTAGTTACCAGCTGCATCAATGCCCCAGTCCATCTGTCCTGTGAATGCTACTGCAAATGCTTTCACACGGTCTGTCATGAAGTCTTCACCATAAAAATCAAGTGCATAAACTTTCTGTCCTTCTCCTGCTGTTGCTGCGTCAGAGAGACCGATCAGCCAGTCCTTTAAGCCGTCCATTGTGGTAGGCTCTTCTGTATAGCCGTATTTTTCCATAAGGTCACGACGAACTGTGATACCTGACTGCTGTGCGATTTCTGCTTTGCTTCTTGGAAGAATGTAGATACCGCCATTGTATGAAGCCTGATCCCACATGCTGCTGTCCCAGCCGGACATAACTGAGTTTGTTTCAGCAAGACCGGTGCCGTTGTTGAACAGGTAAGGTGTTAAATCAACGAACTCTCCTGCATCAATAGCCTGTGTAAAGATCGGGTAGTAATAATTTGAATTTGTTTTGTAAACCTGAGTAACATCATACTGATTACCTGTAGCGATCAGTGTATTACATTTCTGCTGATAGTCATTGTAGTTAACCCATTCGATATCAAGGTTTACATTGAACATATCTTCCCAGTACTGTTCCATCTCACTGTTTGCAAGAGGACCATAACCCCAGTCAACGCCCATAACGCTAATTGTCATACGTTCGTCGCTGCTTGTATCTGCGGGTGTTTCTGTAGGTGCTGCTGTGCTGTCTGTACTACTGTCTGCTGCTGCGGTAGGTGTTGCTGTACTTTCTGTTCCGGCATTTGTTCCGGATGTGCTGTTGTCTGTTTTGTTTCCGCAACCTGCGAAGGTTGAAAGAACCAAAGCTGCCATAAGTAACATTGCTGCGAATTTTTTGAAATTCCTATTCATGTTTCTCCTCCTTATTTTAAATACCTGTACTTATATCTGCACTTGTTTGTAGCTTAGCAGGTCTGTTGTGCAGTATACACCCCCGCCGGCTGAAAACCCCAGCCATATATCATCCGGTCAACTCCCAAAGCGAATTTTCGTCTTGAAATCTTTCCGGATAATTTCGATTAACCCTTTACCGCACCGATCATGACACCTTTTGCAAAGTATTTCTGAAGGAACGGATAGATACAGATGACCGGAAGAACGACTACGATAACCGCCGCCATACGCATAACCTCCTGCGGAACCGTGTTGGCCAGATCAATCTGAATATCTACTACATCCGAGATGTTCGAAGTGAGGACGATCTTTTGCAGATATACCTGCAGCGGCATCTTATCACTTGATGTAATGTACATAATTGCACTGAAGTATGTGTTCCAGTAAGAAACCAGTGCGAATAATGTAAAGGTTGCAATAACTGCTTTTGAAAGCGGCAGTACGATAACTGCAAAGATCCTGAGCGGCCCGCAGCCATCGATTTTTGCAGCTTCTTCAAGCTCATCTGGTATGCTCATGAAGAAAGATTTCATGACCATTACCGTCCATGCACCGCATGCAGCAGGAAGTATGCAGGCGAACCAGCTGTTGATCAGTCCGAGATTACTGATGTTGATATAGGCAGGCACCATTCCGGCACCAAACAGCATAGTGAACATTACTGCTTTATTGATGAAACTTTTTCCGGGAACCGGTTTTGAAAGCATGTAGCCAAGTCCTGCATTTACAATAACATTCAAAGGTGTTCCGATCAGTGTTATGAACAGTGTAGATTTCATGGCATTTAAGAAGCCGCTTCCGTTCAGTATCAGTTTATAGGCATCCAGTGACCATTTTTCAGGCCAGAGGGTAAATTTACCGCTGATAAATACGCTTCCGTCAGTAAATGAAACCATCAGGATATAAACAAAGGGCAGTATCATGGTAGCTGCCAGCAGCAGCAGAATAAAATCAAGGATCAGCTGTCCAATGAGTGTTTTTGCCTTCATGCCAAGCTTCTTACTTTTTCTTTTTTTTGTATTTTGTAGCGCAACTGTTGACATTTTTACCTCATTTCTATGGTTGTACTCTCATAATTCAGATTTACAATACTCCTTCAAAGCCCTTCCTTGTTGTGATCCAGTTCGTTAGTATGACCAGTGATGTATTAACAAGAGATTTGAACATACCGATTGCGGTAGAGTAGGAATACTGTGTACTGCCGGTTGCAATACTGTTGTTGTAAATATAGATCTCAAAAACCTCCAGCTTTGATTTGACCATCGCATTATTCATAAGAAATACCTGTTCAAAATCTACGGAGATGATAGTACCCATCTTTAAGATCAGCATTACGACTACAGTCGGCAGAATACACGGGATAGTAATTTTAAATATCTGCTGGAACTTTGTCGCTCCGTCGATCTTTGCTGCTTCAAATAATCCCTGATCGATACCGGATATTGCTGCCAGATATACAATGGAGCCCCAGCCGATTCCCTTCCAGACTGATTGAATCACGATGATCGGGTAAATCCAGACCTTGCTGAAAAGATATGAAGTCGGATCGTTTCCCATTTCGACAGCGATCTTATTAACAAGACCCTGTTCTGTAGAAAGAAGGAAAAATGTAAGGCTGACAATGATCGTCCATGATAAGAAGTGTGGAAGATACACAGCTGTCTGCACAAATTTCTGATACGTACGGTTTCTTACCTCGTTCATCAGCAGCGCCAGTATGATCGGTGCCGGGAATGTCAGAAGTGACAGTCCGCTGATAACCAGAGTGTTTTTTAACATAAGATAGAATTTTGCATCATGGAACAGTGTTGAGAAGTGCTTTAATCCTACCCATTCACTTCCTGTGATTCCAAGATGCGGGTTGTAATTCTGAAAGGCCATTAAAAGACCTTTCATCGGCAGATAGTTAAACAAAATCAAAACGATAATTCCCGGGATTCCAAGAAGATAAATATATCTATATTCATACATTCTTTTTCCAACACTTTTGTTCGTACCATTCTTTGATGATATACCTTTATTTGATAGTACACCTTTGTCCGCCGGTATACCTTTATCCTGTGGTACACGTTTCGCCATCGATTTCACTCCTCACGAATATTTACTAAATTATTTAACTGATACAAGATGATTTATTGTATGTTTTTAGCTTTTTTGCGGCTTTGCAAGTTCAATATTAGCAACACTATTGTTGAATGTCAACAAATCAAGTCCTGTAGTTATAATAATTTTAACTATTTTCAATTAGTTCAATTTTTTGATTGCTCCATAATATTTACAGAAATTTTAATTTATTTAATTCTATTTAATTCCAATTATTGAAAAGAAAAGCAGGCTGCACGGATTAAACAGCCTGCTCCCAGTCACGCATACCGATATGCGGACAGATATACATGTACCTGCTTGCTCTCTTTATGATCCCTGATAGAACAGTGCTCTTTCTCAGACTTCCAAAAAGAGAAAACCATTTCTTTTCAGTACGATTTCTGAATGTAATGCTTCACCAGTCAGCAGATCTTTCACCGGGACTTCTGCTGCGATTTTTGTCTCACGGCTGGTAAAGTTAAAAATGCAGTAGTATTCTTTATCATTCATGACCCTGCGTACGATCTCCACTTTGTCCTCAGCAATAAAAGGGTTCTTCGTTATCTTTGTCTGTTCACAGATCCTGCCTAAAAGCTCTCTCATGGCTGCTTCTTCCAGATCTGTTCCAAGATAATATGCCATCCCTTTACCAAATGCATGTTTACTGATTACCATGCTGCCGGCTTTGTAGTCTTCCGTATAAACCGCTTCTGCTAATGCTTTGCCCGATAAAAGCTCGCTCCATTTACTGTCTGTACAGCTTGTATCAGAAGATATCAGCTTTACTTTCGTATGATTGTTAGCAAATACCGGTTCGACCTCTTCCACTACAACACCGAACACCTCATTCAGACCGGCAGGAAGCGGTGTAGTATAGCCGATGTTATCCTCATTTTTTACAGAGGATAAGAAGGTCATGAGCAGTGTACCCCCATTCTCGACGAACTGTCTGCATTTTTCCTGCATCTTTTTCGTCATTACAAAGGCAGTCGAAAGGATTATGAACCTATACTTTGAAAAGTCAGCTGCGTAAGAGATAACATCTGCATTGACGCCGATTGCACCAAGACTGTTATAGAGCTTTGACATATAAGCATCATAAGTCAGCTCCGGGTCATTCGCAGGCTTGATCTTCATTGCCCAGAAGGAGTCATAATCAAACAATAATGCTGTCTGGTTATCAAACCCTGCTTTTTCCATGACCTCAAGCTTTTTAAGGATCAACGCTGTTTCTTTCATTTCATAGTATCTGCGTCTTGGCACGCCGTCCAGGTCTACAATCGCATAATTGAGCTGTTCTGCACCGAAAGGATAGCTTCTGTACTGGAAGTGCAGTGACATTGAAGCACCGTGTGCGAACTGCTGTAAGACTGCCTGCTGCAGTGCCCCCGGATTTGGCTGCTGTCTTCCGCTGCCGCTTAAGCGATGTCCGCCGCCTGACATGAATTCTAAGACCCAGAAAGGTGCTCCGTCTTTGATTCCCCTGGCAAAAGCGTAAGGAAAGGAGTCGACAGCCGAATCACGCAGGGAGGGATACAGGTCAAAACCATAACAGTCAAGATTCTTTGTGCTGTCATAATAATCAATACTGTTCGTGGCAAGACCTGTGCCGTTCGTTGAGACAGGCGCTTTGGAGTATCTGTGCAGGATTTCAGCCTGAAGATCCTGGTACTCCTTCTGGCTTTCGCTGCAGAAACGCTCATAGTCAAGCCGTAAGGTAGGATTTTCATAGTATGCTTTTATTGGATCCTGTGCACCAGTCTCAATGGTATTCACAGGCATTTGTATCTGATCAAAGCTGTCGTATTCCTGAGACCAGAAGATACTGCCGCTTCGCCTGTTGTATTCGTTGATCGTCTGATACTTATCTGCCAGCCAGGCTGTAAATTTCGTTCTGCATACTGCACAGTGGCATCTTCCGGTGCCTTCCTGCGCCGGTTCATTATCGATCTGGAAGCCTGCTGTGTAAGGTTTGTCTCCAAACTCCTTTGCCAGAGCCTCTGTAATTCTCTGAGAATGCTCCCTGAAGGTCTCGTTGTTATAGCAGTAAAGTCTTCTGCCGCCAAAGGGCCTTGTAACGCCTCGGTTATCCACATAAAGAATCTCAGGATTTTTTTCGATCATCCATGCGGGCGGACAGGCTGTCGGCGTACAAAATACCGTTTTGATGCCTGCTTTATAAAGCTCTTTTGCCGCACTTTTTAACCATTCAAAGTGAAACTCGCCAAGGACAGGTTCCATGCGGCACCAGGCAAATTCGCCCATGCGGACCGTATTGATCCCTGATTCCTTGAGCATACGCAGATCATGCTCCAGTTCATCCGGGGTCTTGTGCTCCGGATAATAAGATACTCCGTATTGCATAATTTATCTCCGTTCTGCGCTGCATCAGCGCACGTTTATCAGCCTTTTCCGGTAAAATAAATCTCTTCGTTCTGCCTTTTCTTAACCTTGCCCTCCACTGTCAGCCGCACGATCATATCCGGCTCTTCACAGGAAGCAGGCAGTGTGATCTTTATACCCTCTTCGTTCTGTGTGAAGCTTAGTGCCTTACCGTCAAAGGTATCGCATTTTATCACGGTATAGCCTTCAAAAGGAACTGTCAGCTTAGCGAACTCTTTCGTGTCAATGATATGCAGGAAGATCTGGTCGTCCTTTGAGGTCGCACCGTATACACCATCGACTGGCTCCATCGGACCGCCTCTGGTACCGTAAACGCTTTCTCCATACTTTTTGAGCCATGCACCTATCTCGCGCATACGGTCGGTCACTTCTTTGGAGAGCTTGCCGTTCTTGTCAGGTCCTACATTCAAAAGGAAATTACCGTCACGCGTGATAACATTTACGAGCATATGTATCAGCCAGTTAAAATCAGATACCGGGTCATTCTCCATCCATCCCCAGGATGCACCGCTGCAGACGCACATATTCTTTTCCCACGGTACCGGCAGCATCTTTCCTGTGATTTCATGAGAGCCTTCATCACAATAGAAATCTCCTTCATAACCGGAACGCGGATTCAACAGAGTCTTTTTATTGTACTTTCGAACGATCTTGTTTAACTCGACCGGCTCCCAGAACCAGGCACTGGAGGTGTCGCTCCCTTTATGTGCAAGCCAGCCGCCGTCATACCACATGATGTCTATCTTGCCGTACTTACTGCAGAGCTCTTCGACCTGCTCGTAACACTGCTTTTTCATCAGGGCTGCATTTTCCGGAAGGCCTTCCGGGTCAAAATATCCCGGGAATCGCCAGTCCATCGGAGAATAGTATACCCCGACCGCCATTTTGTCTTTTCTGCAGGCTTCCACATATTCCTTCACAAAATCACGTTTTGCACCGGTTTTGAAGGTGGTAAAATCCTCATAGCTGCCGGGACTGTCCCACAGTGCAAATCCGTCATGATGTCTTGTGACCATGACCATGTATTTTGCACCAAACTCCTTGGCAAGACCGGTAAGCTCTTCCATCTTAAAGTCCTGAGGATTGAATTCATAGGCTAGTTTCTCATACTCTTCTTTCGGAATCTGTTCATTGAACCGTGCCCATTCACCACGTCCGAGGATCGAATACAGCCCCCAGTGGAAGAACATGCCGACCTTTGCATCACGCCACCAATCAAGATCCTGTGGCATAAGCTTGAGCTCCTCACATTTTACACCGCCAAGACTTTTTAAGTTAATACTGCTTTTTAACATGGACAAAAGCTCTGCCCCGGTCATTTCTCTTGGTTTCTTTTTTTCCATTCTATTTACCTGCCTTTCATTATTCTTCATACATCCAGTCAAGCGTATCATAGCCTTCCCCTGCAAGATCCGCATTTCGTGGAATTATCGTTTCCTTTTGTGAGATGACACCTGCAATCATATAGGCACCGGTTCCAAAGTAGATTTCGTGTATGCCCTTTTCATAGCGGTAGGCATGAATGTTAATGACAGGACAGCTTTCGACCTTGACAGCATTAGCATAGACAACGGTGAGTCCGCCTCTGTCATCTGCATGTGTGTTCGTCTCAAGGTCCGGCAGCTGCAGCCATTCCACACCTTTGCCGTTCATATAGCCAATCAGCACAAAGGAGTCCTCCTCAAGTTCAAGCTTGACCGTCACACCGCCTTCAATTGCTTTTCCAAGTCCCATGCGCACTCCTGTAAGCTTTGACAGCTCCGGAGCCAGGTTCTGGATCTTGTAATCACAGTCGGTAAAGATGGCTGCCCCTTTTGTCAGTATGTACTGATCCTGCAAGTCCTTTGCATTGCCGGCTGATAACAGCTTGTAAGGTGCCGGTGTCAAAGGAACTGCTTCCACCTGCTTTTTGTTGCTTCCAGGTGCTACTATGTCTGCAAGCTCCAGGCGATGCTTCTTAAAGTTCCTAAATTCCAGCTCATACTCTTGCAGGCACTGATTCCAGTGCCCATAGGTCTCACCGTTCGGAAATGGTATCTTACGCTGCGGTGTCTGCATACTGTTGGCATACAGATAAGTCCTGGTTGTCAGCACGGATAATTCTCTGTAATAATCAAGGGATTCCTTCATCAGCTGCTCAGCCTTTTCCAAAAAACTGGCATCACCAAAGCACTTTTCATCCATAGTGTACTTATAGAACAAGATCTCCATGGCTGCTTCGACCTTTTTACTATAAGAATATGTCATCAGGGCAATAGCATCAATATCAGTTCCGACCATCGCCATGTCCTTTGTTATATTTTTAGTGAGCTTACTAGCCGCTTTATACTCGTCCTGCGCTTTCCTGGCAAAAGCTGTCACATCTTTTACCATATCATAAGGTGTTTCTCCGATATGGTCTTCTCCTGCCAGTTCATGCTTCACATAATCATCCGGCTGTTCACCGCGTCTTGCAACACTGTACCAGAGCTCCTTGTTCGGACGATACTTGATTACATTGGTGAACTGGCTCATCAGCATGCCAAGGCTCATGGTCTGACGGTTTCCTTCTGTAATTCCCACACGCTGGAGGATTCTTGGTGCGCACTGACCTGCTGCTTCCATGGCTTCCAGCAGATGGGCTGCTGCCTCAACGGAAATCTTATAGCGTTCTGCTACTACAAGAGTCCAGTAGGTGTTCTCGTCCTTTTCTTCACGGTCGGGGTTCCAAGCATATCTGAACCAGGCTTTATACCATAGCTCATCCCGGTCGATCTGCAGCAGTCTCTTTGTCTCATTGTCCGGTGTGTAGGGCCAGTCCCAATAAAAGAGAGGATACAGATGAAGTCCGTTGGTTCCAAGGCGGTTCGTACCGGCCTGCACGCATTTCTGTATAAATCTCGGGGCATTATACTGGAAAGGCTCCAGATCTGCCAGAATGTGGATGTTCATGATATGGGTAGTGCCTAGGGCTGCCAGACCCTGATGTGTCTTCTGCCATTTGCCCTTCGGAAAACAGGTCGTCAGACCTTCTCCATTATACTTCCACATGGTGTATAGATTGGAGTATATTTTTTTTGCTTCTGTCATGGCACCAATCGGGTCGCAGTCATGCCCTCTCAGAATAATCGGCGGTTCCTCCAAAAGCTTAGCTTCTGCTATGCCATCCTTTACTGCCGGGATGATGGTCTTGATGAACCAGTCGGTTTTATTCTGTGTTCCGCGGAGTGCTTCTCCAAGACACACCATAAGACCGATATGCGGAAATGCTTTGATGAACTCTTTGATTGATTTTCTTGTATAGTCTTCCACCAGCGGATGAATGTTGCTCTGCAGCAGCTCCAGTCCGTGCGCCTGTGCAAATGGATAGGATATGTGGATGTTGTAGAATTTTAATACCACCCAGATACCGCGCTTGTCGCACTCTTCTGTCAGCCAGCCAAAGACTTCCTTGTTCTTTTGAAATTCTTCCTCTGTTACTTCCAGCGCTTCCGGATATTCCGGCACTTTGACAAGGGAGGAAAATGGATGTCCGCTCCAGATGTACAGTACGTTACAACGCATGGATAACAGCATATCCAGGAACTTCTGCCACATTGCTTTGTCATAGAACCAGGGAAAACGATCCGGTGTGATGGGGTATTCATAGGTCAGCCGTGGTGGTTCAAGCTTCGTTTTCTGTAAACCGACAGCCGGTCCCCGGAGCTTGTACACAGGCGCATCGGCATATACCAGGTCTTTTGGCAGACTGCCTTCCTTTTCAATACGTTCTGCAAGCTCCAGGCATCCGTATAAAGCACCTGTATCATCTCCGCCGCAAACAACGGTCAGCTCTCCGGGACAGGTCTCCAGGGTAAAGCCTTCTGCTTTTGGTTCCTTTGCGTGAAAAATCAGAAGCTCTTCCAGTAACAGCCAGTCGATCATTCTGTCATTAGACAGTTCACCGACATATATTTTTTTATGCTCTGTTTTTCTATACTTTGCACAATCTACAGGAGCTTTCCCCTCTTCTGTCTGATACCCTGCTTTTTCAAGGGCTCTTTTTATGTAGGAGACGCCAAGAGCGATACGCTTGTTTTCGTTATCCCCTGTCATTAATAGTATTTTTTCCATTTCTGCTCCAATCCCGCGCTGACTTTGTGCCTGACTTTGTGACACTGCCGCGCCTGCTATATTATAAGTTATTTCCTCTCCTGCAGAACGAATTTTTCAAATCTGTAAGCGTCCATCTGGTAATTCTTTTTGCAGTCAGTATGCTGTGTGCGCATAGTTTTCCATTGTTAACCTGAACTGAATTATATTAAAGAATTTAATCCCATGCAACCATTTCGTTAAATTAAATGCAATTTGTACAAATATCCGAAGATTGTTCAAACTCATGTCAGCCGCTCTTTTAAAGGAGTTTTTTAATTCTGTCATGTTAAAAAGTGAAAGTGAAAAAAGACAAATTTATTTAATAAATTTTATCAAATTCTCTTCCCAATGCTCCCGAATGATGATATACTGTCATAATAATATAATGGAAAATACCTACTTAAGTTGCGTTATTGATGGCGCAGGAACGGAGAAGATATGAAATTAAAATCGAAGGATATCGCTGCAATGCTTGGCGTATCGCCCGCTACGGTATCTCTTGTACTAAATAACAAGCCTGGTATCAGTGAAGACACAAGAAATAAAGTCCTGTCCATTCTGGAAAAGAACGGATACGACATCAGCGGTCTTAAGGTGAGTCCTCAGGATTCAGGAAAATCCATTCAGTTCATTGTCTACAAAAAGCATGGAAAGGTTGTTTCCGATACACCGTTCTTTTCACAGCTAATCGAATCGCTGAACCGTGCCACAAGGCAGGAGAACTTTAATCTTGTGATTACTTATATCAATGAGCAGACTGATAATATTCAGGATGTACTGAACTCTGTTGTTCAGACAGATCCAAACGGTCTTTTAATTCTGGCTACGGAGATGACAGCAAAGGATGTTGACCTTTTCCGTGCCTTAAAGCTACCCATGCTGCTCCTTGACAGTCAGTTCGACAGTCAGGACGTTGATACCGTGTGCATCAATAATTCTGACGGTGTACTGAAAGCAGTAGAACATCTAATCTCTCTTGGGCATACTGATATCGGTTACCTTCACAGCAGTATCTGGATCTCAAACTTTGAAAAACGTATGCTCCGCTTCCAGCGCTGTATGACAGAACATAACCTTCCATATAAAGAGGAACAGGTCTTTATGCTTGAACCTACGGTAGAAGGTGCCTATGGTGATATGCAAAAGCTGATTTCAACCAGAAAGAAGATTCCCAAAGCTTTTTTTGCAGATAATGATATTATTGCCTTCAGTGCAATCCGTGCACTAAAGGATGCCGGCTATTCGCTTCCAAAGGATATCTCTGTGGTCGGTTTTGATGATACCCCGTACTGTAATCTGCTGGATCCAAAGCTTACGACCATTCGTGTCTTCAAACAGGAGATGGCACTCGCAGCAGTAGAACGGCTGATCTCAAGAATCAATAACCCCTCCTCCTGTACCCAGAAGATATTGATCAGCACTGAATTTGTCAAAAGAGAAAGCACACTGCCTGTCGTGTAGCTCTGCTTCAATTTCAGTTCCTGATATTTTATACTTTGTCTATGATTTTGAAATATGTAATTCAAATATTAGAAAGGATATGCTGTTTCTGACAGTGTGACATCTATGAATCATACATTTCGCCCTACCTGGGAATCATTAAAACAACACACCGTTCCGGACTGGTATCACGACTGCAAACTTGGCATCTTTATTCACTGGGGGCTTTATTCTGTCCCTGCGTTTGCTCCTCCGACCGTCGAACTTGGTGTGGTGAACAACGAAGAATGGTTCTGTAACAACCCTTATGCCGAGTGGTATTTTAACTCGGTCAACATCGGCAGAGGGCCGAGCTTCGAACATCACAGTAAGACTTACGGAAAAGATTTTCCTTATGAGAATTTCGCAGACCTATGGAAGGCAGAGAACTTTGATCCAAAGGAATGGGCATCTCTTTTCAAGGAAGCCGGTGCCGGCTACGTAGTCCTTGTCACAAAGCACCACGATGGTTTTTGTCTGTTCCCAAGCAAGTACACGGAGTATCACGCCGGCAACCGAGGACCAATGCGCGATCTGGTCGGTGAACTTACCGATGCCGTTCGGGATGCGGATATGAAGATGGGACTTTATTATTCCGGAATTATCGACTGGCGCTTTGCCTCTGACCCTATTTATACGGATGACCAGGTGAATCTAAACTGCTGCCCGACGTATGAATATGCCGATTATGCCTATAAACAATCCATGGAGCTGATCGACAAGTATCACCCGTCTCTGTTCTGGAATGACATCGGCTGGCCATTTGCCGGAGAAAGAAATCTTCCCTATCTACTGTCTCACTATTACAACACCTGCGAAGACGGGCTTGTAAATGACCGCTTCAATGGGTTATGGAAGGACTTTAGTACAAAAGAATATCAATACGGCTCTGTGACAAAAGAAGATAAGTGGGAAATGTGCCGCGGTCTCGGTCTTTCCTTTGGTTACAATGCCGTGGAAGGTGACGAGCACATCCTGTCGGTCGAAAAGCTGATCAGCCTGCTGGTATCTACTGTGGCAAACAACGGAAATCTTCTGATCAACATCGGTCCAAAAGCAGACGGCACCATCCCGCCAATTCAGGCAGAAAAGTTAAGAGGACTTGGCGACTGGCTTAAAATCAACAAAGAGGCCATCTACAAGACACGATGCTCTGACCGAAATTCCATGCAGCTTCCTGATGCAGATGTACACTTTACGGAGACAGATGAAAGCTTATATGTCATTCTTGACAGCCTAAAAGGTGGTACAACAACCGTTCTGATCCCGGACTTGATCCCGAATCTGATTCCGGAACTAAAAGGTGAACTTTTGCCGCTTGATGCTGCAACAAAAGCTGAGATCGATACGACTTCTGAGGGAACCAGGATTTCTGTCAGAGATCACGATCCTGCACTCGGTGCTGTTGTATTCAAGCTGAAGAAATGATGAGGAATAGCTTCCCTCGTCTGCATGCAACGATATTGCATGCAACGATATTGCATGCAGTGATATTGCATGCAAGCATACTGCAATCTATTTTACAGTCGAATTAACAAAACAGAAACAATTCGCAAACAAATCATAAATAAACTCCGTATAGGATAGCAATATCAGTTCAGTCAGACAATGAGTTAATCATTCTGTCCAAACACTACCCTATACGGAGGTTTTTTATGTCAAAAAGCAAGAAACAAAAAAGGAAGGCAGCAAGAGCATTCAGATCAATCTTTTTTTCTTAAGCTTTATGCCAATGATTCTAATGTCAACCGTCGTAAGTACCCTGGCGCTGAACGGTGCCGGCTCCCATAAGATTATCCTGGCCATCTTAATAATAATAATCATGGCTGTCATCTCCATACTTTCCATTTCCGGCTCGATTGCTAAGGTCGTTAAGAATGCCGAGAATTGTAGCAGATCTTCATACATCCTCCGGAGAAGTTATGAACTCCGGTGCCTTTCTGGAGCAGATGATGGGAGAGACATCGGAGAGTATGCATACCATCAATGAAGCCATGGCACAGATCGCATCCAGTTCACAGGCGCAGACAAAAGAAGGTAAATGCGTTTCAGAAAAGACAGACGAGATTGCACGCCTGATCGGCGAAGTTGTTGAATACAGCAGGAAGTTAAAACTGGAATCCGACGCTATGAAGCTTGACGGTGAGGAAGCCGTCCGTATTATGGAAGAACTGCACCGTACCAATCAGCTTACGAACGAAGCCGTTGAGAACATTGACCATCAGATCCATAACACCAACAAGGCGGTCAAAGAAATCCATGAAGCAGTTGCAATGATCTCCGGTATTGCCAGGCAGACAAGCCTTCTTGCGCTGAATGCAAGCATTGAAGCTGCAAGAGCCGGTGAATCCGGAAAAGGCTTTGCCGTTGTTGCAGATGAGATCGGCAAATTATCGAGCCAGTCCAATCATTCCGCTGACAGCATCACCCAGAGCATTGCAAAACTTACGGAGGAATCCGGTAAGAGCGTTCATCAGATGGCGGAAGTCATCGAAACCATTCACGACCAAAAGCTCAAACTTAGCAGTACCATGGACCGCGTCCTTCAGGTAAATACCGGAATTTCTTCTCATCAAAAAGACATCGAGGAGATTCAGCATAAAATACAGCTTTGCGACCAGGTTCGAATTCAGGTCGTTGAAGGCATACATGGTCTTGCCGCTCTATCCGAATCAAATTCTGCCTCAACACAGGAAGTCACTGCGTCTTTGGAAGATGTGTACCAGAATGTTCAGAATCTTGATTCTTCTGCGAAGAAGTTAAAAGAAGTATCAGAGCTTGTGAATCGGAACATCGGGTTTTTTAAAGCATAATACATGATCGCCTTATTTTTCCAGGCATGTATTTACTATTACATATCTGTTGCGTAATTACTGATCCTTGTCTGGTCACTTTCAGCTATATAAACCTCAAATAATGTTATGAAGATTGCAAATGAATACTGACAAAAAGGTACGAATTCTATTAGCACAAAATTCATACCTTTCTTTTCTCTTAATTCAACAGCGTCTTGGTAATAACCAAACGGGAATCTTCTCCATCTTCTTGCCTGCTTAAAAAGGTATACCTGATTCCATTGATTATATATACATGCTTATACCATATATATTCAACTTCTTCATCATTATAATAACTATACTCTCCTTCTCCTAGTATTTCTATTATCTCATTGAATTTCATTCCACCATGTGTACCTTTAAACGACACAGTATCTTCGCATGATATGTCTGACAGATACATGGTATTATCAGAAAAGGTAAAACACAAACCACTTGGGTATTCAATTCCGATTGACTCCTGCTCGGCACCTGTTCTTCTGATAATAAATTCATCACCAAGTAACTGAATCAACTCTTCTCTGGTTAATTGAAAATACTGTTCAATAGCATCCGTATCGATTTCAAATGGTTCATATGCGTCGTCCGGAAATACTACCTGTATTTCGTTCGAAGCAGCAGTTCCCTGTTTCCAAACCAGACAATCGGGATTACTTTTGTTTGCTTCTGATGAATATATGAGCAGATCACAGTTAGCTCCGGTCGGATCTTCCTAACTGATGTAGCGATAAACTAGTCCTCTTGTCTCTATATCAATATAGTAATAAATGATACCATCATCTTGAAAATTCATGATATCAACAGGAGTTATTAAGTACATTATTTGTTTAAAACTCATTTTTCCGTGTGTAATGGATGATACTACTGTGTCTTCACATTCTAGATAAGCCAACTTCTGATCCTCATCAAATGCAAACCCTAATCCATTCTTGTATGCATATAGACTGACTCCTTGCTGATACCCTGAAGCAATTAAACCGTAATCATCACCAAAAAGGTCTAGAATAGAAGCTTTATCAAGGTTAAACCAATCCAAGGTTTCAATGGGGTCCAATTCATATGTCGCATCTAGAAATAACGGTACTTGATTTGGTGTTAAATTTGGCTCAGGGGGTTGCGATGAAGTCGGTTCTGTAGTGGGCTCGTTAATTGGTTCTACCGTTGGCACAGTAGTCGGTTTTTCTGCAGAAAGAGTGATGGTAATGGTGGGAGATATACTTGGGGTTACTTCTGGCGTTGCTTTTAAAGAGGATGTAATCTCCTCTAATGATTGCGTTATGGTAACGCTCCCATCATCAGATGAAGGGATATTATCATCAATCTGCTTAGCACAGGATGTTAATGTAACACAAAAGTATAATTATTAATACGATAAGCTTCTTCATAGACACTCCTTCTTAATGAATTACTAGTGAGCAATTGGTTCCTGTTTTCTCCAAACTGCGTTGGTTAATTAATCCAAAACTCATACTTGCATTTCGATTCGTTTCGAATGATTCAATAATCTTTTGTAATTGTAAGATAGGAACCTTCTCCATCTTCATTAGAACTGTAGAAATTGTATCTGTTTCCATTAATCCTATAGGTTCGCCGATAGGT
>QKDK01000205.1 GCA_003252135.1 Clostridia bacterium | reverse complement strand
AAACAAAGAAACTGAATGCGCTTTTACTTGTTATTGCATTAATGTCATCCTTGCTCTTCTACGGATGTGGGGGAACATCAGCAGAGAATACGGGCGCAAATGACACCGCTGCTTCATCCGACTCATCCGGTGCAACAGCTACAGCAGGAGCAGCTGATTCGTCCAAAACAGACAGCACCACAGCAGACACAGATAGTGCTTCCACAAAAATCGCTGACGGCGATGTGACACTTACGATCTTTTGTGATTTTCCAGACGCTGCCAGAGCATATTATACTGATCTGGGCGACAACCCTGTCGTACAGCAGCTTGAAGAAGAAACAGGCCTTACTCTGGAATTCATCCATGCCCCTTCCGGTGATGACGGCTCTTACTTCCAGATGCTGCTTGCTTCCGGAGATCTTCCTGATATCATGAAGACAAATCTTTTTGAGACCACATATCCAGGCGGTGTCGAAGGTGCGATCGCAGATGGTATTCTTTATGATGTAACTGATCTTGTCAATGAATATGCAACAAACTTCCAGACCCTTGTCAGTGAAAGCGGCGACTCTGATGTTCTTAGAAAGATCACCGGAGACAACGGCAGTATCATCAAGTTCGGAACGACCTGGCTCCCCGAGACCGACAATAATAAGATATTCAACGGTTTTATCGTTCGTCAGGACTGGCTTGATGCGTACGGTCTCGAAGCGCCTGTGACCATCGATGATTACACCAATGTTTTAAGAGTATTTAAACAAAATGGCGTTCAGGTTCCTCTTGCTTTATGTCAGTTCAATCAGGCACAGTTCAGTGCCAATAACCCGATTGCTTCTGCTTTTGGCGTATCTGTCCTTGATTTCGACCTGGACGCAGACGGCAATGTAAATTACAGCAGAACACAGGATGGCTACAAGGAATTCCTTACGGTTCTTAGCCAGTGGGCAGAAGAAGGACTGATCGATACCGATTTTATCAGCCGCACCATCTCCGATTCATTAAAGCTTTTTGAAAATGGTACAGCAGGTATGTGTTTTGCGCACACCTATAATGTAAAAGAAGCTGTCACCGCAGGTGCAGCAATCGATCCGAATTTTAAGATCACGGCATGTGAACAGCCGCGTTTAAATGCGGATGACACCACGCATATGTCAAAAATCACCAGTTCCATTAATGCGACCTCCTATCAGGTATCTGCAAGCAGCAAATACCCGGAAGAAGCTGTAAAGTTCATTGATTATCTGATGAGCCCCGAAGTCCTTCTCTTAACTGCATGGGGCACGAACAATGAAGATTGTGTTACCTATACAGAAGAAGCTGACGGAACCAGAGCATTTACAGATCTTGTAACGAATAATCCTGACGGACTTGATTATAACACTGTTCGCTCTCTCTATATGTGTGCACCTCTTCAGGTCAAATATGATGAGCAGATGGAGGCAGCACAATACAGCCTGGATGAATGCCATCAGTCCTGGGCTGCATGGGGCACGAATAACGACGCTGCTTACCGTCTTCCGATTTATCTGACTTATACCATTGATGAATCAAAAGAACTTGCAGAGATTAAAACGAAGCTTTCCAATTACTCTGACGAGAAGGTATATCGATTCATCTTTGGTGAAGAAAGTCTTGACACCGAATGGGATTCCTTTGTTTCTGAGTTAAAGGATCTTGGCAGCGAACGCGGCGAAGAAATCTGTAAGGCTGCTTATGACAGATACCTTGCACGTTAATCATTGCAGCTGTGTAAGTTTTTACCGGCGGCACAAATGAATTGAAGAAGGGTTCCATGAAGCGTGACTGTTTGATAAATTTATTCATGGAACCTTTCTTTCCTGTTAGATTACAGTAATAAATAAAGGTTGAATGAAAATCACTTTCAGCCTCAAAAGTTTGTACCTGCTTAAGCCTAAGCACAAACTTCATATGCGCAGAAAGCATGTGCAGGAATGGAGGAAAAAAAATGAAAAAAGCCCCGGCACAAGCCTACTCGAGGGCTGCCAGTGATTCCTATCCGAAACGATTATTAAAGAACATAAAATCTCATCCTCTGCTCTATATCATGATATTGCCGGTTATTGCATATTTTATTGTATATCATTATTACCCTATGTACGGACTGGTGATATCCCTGTTCAACTATGTACCGACAAAGGGAATCTGGAAAAGTGATTTTGTAGGACTGAAGAATTTCCATGACTTTTTAAGTGATCCTTATTTTTTCAGAACAATGCGCAATACCATCGTGATCAATCTTCAGATGCTGTTGTTCGGATTTCCATTCCCGATTATATTCGCAATACTTCTGAACGAGCTGACCGCTGTAAAATTAAGAAAGTTTACCCAGACAGTGACCTATATGCCTCATTTTATATCTTCTGTAGTCATATGCGGTCTGATGCTGAACTTTAGCGGTACTAACGGTGTGATTACAAGCATCATCTGCAGCATAACAGGACAGGAAGCCTCAAACCTGTTCAGTCATTCTGATTATTTTCAGCCTCTGTATGTGCTGATGAGCATATGGCAGGAATTTGGCTGGGACTCCATTATCTATTTTGCAGCATTGAGCGGTCTTGATCCGGCACTTTATGAGGCAGCCGATATCGATGGTGCCAACCGCTTTAAAAAAATCATACATATCACGCTTCCGGGCATTTCACCGACCATCATCATCCTGTTGATCTTACGAATCGGCAATATGATGACGCTTGGCTGGGACAAGATCATTCTGCTCTACAACCCAATGATCTATGAAAAAGCAGATGTCATATCGACTTATGTTTACCGAATCGGCCTGCTGAACTTTCAGTACAGCTTTGCAACAGCTGTCGGCTTCTTCAACTCTATGATCAATTTTATATTGTTAATGACTGCGAACACCATCAGCAGAAAAGTTAATGATACCAGTCTCTGGTAGGAGGTCAAAATGAAAAACACATCTATAACAAAAGCTGCAAAGCCTTACAAAAGGAAAAAGCTGTCCGGCTTTCAGATCATAAATACAGTTATCATGCTGCTTCTGATTTTTGTGACTGTATATCCTCTGTACCATGTTCTGGTCGCTTCCTTTTCCGACCCGATTCTTTTGATGTCGCACACCGGTCCGCTGACAAAGATACTTGGAAAGGCCACCCTTGCAGGATATGTAAAGACCCTCTCCAACAAAAGTTTGCTCACGGGCTTTCGTAATACACTCTTCTATATTATTGTCGGAACATCGCTTCAGATGGTTCTGACAAGCTTTGCATCCTATACTGTCTCAAGAAAATGCTTCATGCTCCGCAATGCGGTCATGAAATTTATGATCTTTACCATGTTTTTCAACGGCGGCCTGATTCCTCTCTTTTTTGCCATTCGAAATACCGGGATATACAATACCATATGGGTTTCGTGTATTCCTTACGCAGTCAGTGCCTACAATGTCATCATCATGAAGACATTCTTTGAATCCATTCCGGAGAGCCTTGAAGAAGCAGCCATAATTGACGGTGCCAACGATTTTAAAGTCTTTTACAAAATCATTCTCCCCTTGTCAAAGCCAGTCATTGCCGTTATGATACTTTATTATGGTGTCGGACAGTGGAATTCCTGGTTTCCGGCTGCCATGTTCACAAGAGACCGTGTTCTGTATCCGCTGCAGCTGATCCTGCGTGAAATCCTGATCGAGAACAGTTCACAAAGCGCAGATAATCTGCTCGAAGCAATTCAGGATACCTATGCAAGAGAGCTAGTGAAATACTGTACCATTGTGGTGTCCACCGTACCGATCCTGATCATTTACCCATTTTTACAAAAATATTTTGAAAAAGGTGTCATGATCGGAGCTGTGAAAGGATGACGATGAATAAAAAGACAAATCTGCTGCATATGCTGGAAGGCAGACCGCACGAACATATCCCTGTCAGTTTTTTTCAGCATTTCCTGCCGGAAGATGCCACAGGAAAACGCTGTGTTGACGCACATGTGAAATTTTACAAAGAAACAGACTTTGATTTTATCAAGATCATGCATGACGGCCTCACAGCGCCCTGTTCCCTTACGCCAGACCGCATCGAGGATCTTGCAGGATATTCACCGCGCAGGGCAGACAGTGCATATGTTCAGGAATACCTGAGCCGGGCCGGCATGATCAACGACAGGATCAATAGCGAGGTCTATACCTACTGCAACATTTTTACTCCCTTTACGCTGCTCCGCAGGATCGGTGATGAAAAACTGCTTGACTTTATCAGGAAAGACAAGCGCTTTATCAGAGATGTCCTTTGCCGCATGGGAGAAGATATTGCCTGGTTATCGGAGAAAATGATAAAAGACGCCGGCTGTCTTGGCGTCTTTCTGGCAATACAGGGAGCTGAGACAGGACTTTTTACACCTGAGGAATATAAGGAGATCATCGAACCCTCCGACCTGATCGTCACAAATGCGGCTTCTGATGCTTCACCTTATAACATACTTCACTTCTGCGGCTGGAACGGTATTAAGAATCAGCTTGCACTCTGGCAGGATTACAAGGGGAACACAGTAAACTGGGCAATCTATGTGGAGGAGCTTCCATTGCCTGAAGGAAGAAAGTATTTTGGAATGGGAAACTGCATGGGCGGTTTTGATAACCGCCGCGACCGCCTCCTGTATGCAGGTACCAGAGAGGCTGTACAGGCTGAAACCACTCGCATATTGGAGCAGTATCTTGCTGCATTTGGAACATCTGATCATCTAATGCTCGGTGCAGACTGTTCTTTTCTGCCAGATTTTGAAACCAGACGTTTTTCCTGGGTCACAGAAGCTTTATACACATGGGAACAAAAGAGAGGTGAATCTATTTGAACGAAGAACTATACAAAAAAGTCGATCTTTGGTTTGAAGATCACAGGGAGCAGATGCTGTCTGATGTTGTCCGCCTGCTTCGTATTCCTAGCATTTCAGATCCGAGCGGACCCTGTCATCCTTTTGGACAGGGATGTCATGATGCTTTGGAAGAAATGCTGCTCATCGGCCGTGAGCACGGATTCTATACAGAAAATCATGAATATTACGTTGGCAGTATCGGCTTAGAAAAAAAAGATTATAAAAATACCATTGGCTTCTGGAATCACCTCGATGTCGTCCCCGTCGGTAACAACTGGGAATATGCACCTTTTGACCCTGTGCTGCTGGATCATTTTCTCATAGGGCGGGGGTCACAGGATAACAAGGGACCGGCAATCGGTATATTATATATGATGAAATGTATCAGAGAGCTTCAGATTCCTATGAAGCATGAGCTCTGCCTGTTTGTCGGCTGTGACGAAGAGAGAGGTATGCAGGATATTGAATACTATACGAACCGCTATCATGTCCCAAAGCTGAACATGATCGCAGACAGCGGGTTTCCGGTATGTTACGGTGAAAAAGGCATACTGGACGGACGCATGATATCAAAATACAAAGTATCCGGCAGAATCCTTGATCTGTACGGCGGTCATGCTATTAACATGATTCCTGATATTGCTGTTGCGGTGCTGGAACGAACCGCAGAACTTGAAAAAGAACTGATAGATAGTAATACATCTCTTGAAATCACAAGGCATGCAGACCGCATAGAGCTGACCGCAAGAGGAACCAGCAAGCACAGTGCATTTCCGGAGGGCAGTACCAATGCCATTCATGAGCTTTGCCATTCCCTTTCGCAGCTTTCCTGTCTTGATGTTGAAGACCTGCGTCTGCTGCGTTCTGTCTCTGCCATGTCGGCAGAATATTATGGTGAAGCTTTCGACATTTCCTATCGCGATGACGTATCCGGTCCTACGACCTGTGCTGCAACGATTTTGAAGCTGGAAGACCGAAAAATCTCCTTAACGCTGAACATTCGCTATGCTATAACCGCGGATGTTGATAAGCTGTTCTCCTGCATGACGGTGCATGCACAGCAGGCAGGTTTCGTCTGGAAGCTGGAGCGGAACTCAAAACCAAATTACTTTTCAAGACAGCATCCGGCAGTTGAGCTTCTGACAAACACCTATAATGAAATGACCGGTGAGAAGAAAGAACCATTCACCATGGGCGGCGGCACCTATGCAAGAAAGCTCCCGAATGCATTTGCTTACGGAATCGGTGGTCTGGCTGTAGATGAGTGGGATAAAACGGTATCCGAAAAACTGTTCCTGCCAGGACACGGCGGTGCACATGAACCCGATGAAGGATTGAATATCCGGTTGTTCTTGAAAGCCATGAAGATCTACACCATGAGCGTTGCTGCTCTGAACGACTGTATGTTGTAGGAAGAAAATCTGATGCAATTCTTTCATTTGACTGTAATGTAAATATAATATGCCCCCTGCAGTTTCTTTCTGTAGGGGGCAATTTTTTACTGTTGATATCATTTTTGTTGATATGTTCTGTTGATGTTCTCTTGAAATTTATATGATTTTATCTCATCTTTTGACAAAATATAAATAAGTATGCAGATCAGTATGTATATGCAAAACTTCCTATTGTTATTTCTAAAGGATGCAGTTGAGGGGACTTGAACCCCTACCCGGGAACCCGGACATGAACCTGAATCATGCGCGTATGCCAATTCCGCCACAACTGCTTATTCTTCGTCACAACTTCGTTATCGTTGACACGATTGAACGAAAATGATGGCATATCTCAAAATATTTATAAAAATACTTTGCTGACGTATCTATGATAATACCATCTTCCGTTCAATCTGTCAACTGGAAATTGTATCAATTTCATGTTCAAATCAAATATTCTTTACAGGACACAGGAGTCCCTACAAGCTATTATTTCATCATGTCAGATAAGAAGGAAGTTCCTGAAATCTCCTGCGGTACATTGAAATAATCGAGAATTGTTGCTCCTATATCTGCATAGGTCGTTCTTGTTCCAAGATTGTTTGTGCTTTTCACTTTTTTACCACAGGCTACCAGAGGAATATATTCTCTGGAGTGATCAGTCGACGGCGTAGACGGATCGCAGCCATGGTCTGCCGTAATCATAAGAATATCCTCTTCCTTTAACAGGGCAAGGATTCTTGGCAGCTGTTCGTCAAAGTAAGTCAGCGCTTTCGCGTAGCCATCCACGTCATTGCGATGCCCGTAGATCATATCAAAATCAACCAGATTCGTAAAGCACAGGCCTTCAAAATCACGTTTCATCCAGTCAATCGTCAGTTCGATGCCCTCCGCATTGCTATGGCTCCTCACAAAATCTGTGATTCCACTTTCAGCAAAGATATCAATGATCTTGCCAATCGACAGAACATCAAGTCCCGCATCCTTCATCTGGGTTAGGATCGTCGGCCCCGGTGGGATCAACGAATAGTCGTGTCTGTCAGCAGTTCGTTTATAGTCAGGGTAAGTACCATTGAACGGTCTTGCTATGATACGGCCGACACCATATTCATCCTTGCAGAGCTCTCTTGCCATCTCACAGTACCGGTGCAGCTCATGCAACGGTACAATATCATTATGCGCTGCGATCTGCAGCACGCTGTCAGCTGATGTATATACAATCAGGGCACCAGTCTCCACATGCTCTTTTCCGTAATCTCTTATAACATCTGTACCTGAATATGGCAGGTTGCACAAGATCTTTCTCCCTGTCTTTTCCTCCAGCTTGTCCAAAAGATCTTTTGGGAAACCATTCGGAAATGTCGGCAGCGGTTTTTCAGATATCAGCCCTGCAATCTCCCAGTGACCTACTGTCGTATCTTTGCCGCGTGATTTTTCAGCAAGTCTTGCATAGGTTCCTTCTGGCTTATCTGTAACAGAGTTCACCATCTTCCTCACTTCATCAAGTCCGTCGATATGAAACAGACCAAGCTTTTCCATGGCAGGCATGGAAAAATATTCGCTGGCTGCCGCTGCTCTTAAGGTGTTGCTTCCCTCATCTCCAAAATCCGCAGCATCCGGCAGTTCTCCTACACCGACACTGTCAAGTACGATAATAAATACTCTTTTCATATCCTGCTCCTTTCCGGCGCTTTTCGCACCAATCATGCCTGATATATATTTCAGTCAATATAACTGTAAAAACGATTACCGCTGGCTTCAAACAATGCTTCTGCTTCTTCTAGGGAAAGTGTTCTTGTTTTTCCCGCCTCCGGGTCAACAAAGCTGACTTCGGTGGAAGTATATCCATAAAGCAGTACTCTGTCAGTTCCATTAATAACAGCCATAACAGGACGGCGCTGATAAATATAATATAAGGCCTCATCCAGCGAGATTCCCTTCAGATTAACCGGTGTTATACTGATATAGTTCTTCAGCCAGTCACCGATCGACCTGTCTTCAAAGCTGAATAAGGAAGTATCAACATCAAGCCCTTTGTAAGCAAATATCATCTTCATCGCTGCCTGAAGGCTTGTCAGAGATGTATTGCTGTAAATCGGAACAATCTCACTGATTGTTTTTGATTTTGTTTTGACTCCGCGCTCCCAAACGATCTTGCCATTGCTTTCAATGACAGCGCCGACTCCTTCGTCACCATCTGCCAGTCGTATTGCTTCTGCTGCATTTGTCGTTACAAGCATGATCTTTCCAAAGGAACATGTCATGTACTGGGTGGCTCTTGTTTCAGACTCTGTGATCCGAATTGTCGCATCCTCTTCCAGCACAGTCATCACTGTTGTGCCGACAGTCGGAATCGCTTTGATTTCATAATTGGCAGGAAAGCTGATGTAGTACTCCGTCAGGCATTTGTCCGTTACACGCGTTGTCATATAGACCATGGCTGCTTCCGTGCTGGTTCGGTTCAGGATTGCTTCGGATTCAACAGACTGATATGCAAGCACCGATGAATTCATCTTCTGCACACGTTCCAGTGTTATGACATTATCACTGACCACGGCATTGGTTATATATATGCCCTCTTTCTCATACTCTTTCAGAACATTTCCATCAAAATCAATGATGGACACCTTGTACATGGGAATAGTCGAAGTTCCGTCTTCATTTTTAATGATATCTGCGGTCTTTGCAACACCATAAATGATGTTTTCATCGATTTTACCGAGAACGCGGATAACTTCATCCTCACCTGCTTCCAGTAATTGCTTTGAACCGTCTTCCAGATTCATGATAAGAATGCTTTTTGATTTTGTATCATCCTCTGTCTGCTGCCAGGCTGCCTTCTCTCCTGATTTTGAGAAGATTATATTATCCTCCGGTACATTTTCCTCCAGAATATTCACTTCTTTAGTTGTCAGGTTGTACGTATAGATCGTATCGTAAATGGTTATGTAGAGCAGATCATAATCGTTCATGAAGATAAAAGAATTCTTTTGTGCCTGCATGATCTGGAAGGTCGTTGTCATCGGGAAATAAGCTTTCTCCTCGATTCGTCCGTCTTCCTTATAATAGCGGTACAGTACGATCCCGACCCGCCCCTCGTATTCTCCCCGGCTCATATAGCCGTATACAACAAAATCAATATCCCCATTGTCATCCATCCGAAGAATCTCAATGTTATTGTTGGCATAGAGGTCTAGCAGATAATTGTCCTCTTCACGGAAGCTGAACACCTTCATCATTGCATTTTTCGTATAGTCATAGCTCCAGAGTTCACGGCCGCGGACGAACGAAATATATTTATTATTATTGGATGTAAATATCTCCATATTCGTGTCGCCTGTAATACCGATCTTCAGGTCTGCTGCAGAAAGGCTTGTCAGATCAACATCGTAAATGGCTTCCATGGTACGCTCATAATTATAGAGATATGTCCTAAGCTCTGTGTACAAAAAGCGGAAGTTCTCAGTTACCGTATAATACTCAATGCCGCTGCCAGTCTGCACCGATACAATGTAATTCAGAACAACGGAAGCAGACTGGTCATAGTAATCTGTTATCGTCGGTGTCATCTCATATACGACAGTCGGAGACATTGAACCCCAGCTTATCATGTCCCAGTTCGAATAGATGTCCACTTTTGCAAAGCTCGAAGTGTCTGCGTTAGATTTTGTCTCAAGGTTCTTCTGGATCAGCTCCTCATTTTCCTTCATCAGAACACTGTTATGAAACCATTCTACATAATCAAGCTTTTCTGTCAGA
>QKDK01000088.1 GCA_003252135.1 Clostridia bacterium | reverse complement strand
GCGATCAAAAGGCAGAGCAGGATACCGGGAGATTTTTGTTTTATTGAGTTTAGCATAAGAACCTCTTTTCCTATTGTGTTTCGTTTATAATAACACGAACAATATAAAAATAAAATTTAAAATTGTTCGTCCGATATAAATTTTACAAAGCTGGCGAGATTTTTCCTGCACAACAGTGTACGGCATCGTTTTACATTTATAGCTGGAAGTGGGTTCAACGGTCAGGCATCCTGCGTCGTTCGAAAAAGCAGGTGGTCAGTGTCTTGAATTCAGGTCATGCAGCCCTTAGACGTGACAGGGCAAAGACATTTGCGGTAAAGAAAAGGAGCGTCAGGAGAAGAAGACCGAAAAGCAGCGGCAGGATATCTGCGATTCCACTGCCATAAACAATCACTTTTTTCAAAGAGATACAGCCATAATATACCGGAAAGAGTATGCTAAGTTTTCCGATGTGTAATGGAATGGTATCAAGCGGGAGCAACCCGGAAAAGAAGATCTGCGGAACGATAACGATCGGTATGAACTGAATCATCTGCAGCTGCGTCTTAGCAAAGATCGATAGCAGGGTTCCGACAGATACGGCACAAAATGAAAGCATCGTCATGATCAGAATGCAGAGGAGTAGGGAACCCTCAAAATGAAGTTTCAGAACATAGGCTGAAAAGATCAACAGCAGTATGCTTTGAAAAGTTGACAGTATTCCATAACCAAGCAGATAACCGCCAACGATGGACACCTTAGATAACGGCGACTGTAGCATACGGGAAAGCGTCTGATGATGGCGCTCATTAACAAAAGATACACCGGAAAGCAGAAACACAAAGAAGAAAGCAAGGACACCAAGGAAAACAAAGCTCAACGAATCCAGCTGATTATCGGAATTTGCGGCATAGCTGTAGTGTACGGACATTGGCTGGGATAGCTGGTCCATACGGATCGACTGCAGTGTTTTCAGGACAACAGCAGTTTTTGAGTTCGCTTCAAGGAAATATATTTGCATACCACCGGAATCCACTGCAATCAATGCGTCGGCATCTTTGTCATATAGGTAAGCGTTAATATCCTCCGGCATTACGGAGACGGCATTAACTTCCATGTGTTCTGAAAGCTTCTGGGAAATCACTTCCGGCAGCTGATACGCAGAAACGACTGGCTGAGTATTGGAATCCCCCAGAATAAAATACAGCAGAAGAAGTATGAACATAGGAGCAAACATAAGCAGACCAAGGGAGCGATGGTCATTTTTCATTTGTTTTAGAATCCGGATGCATATCGTTATCATAGTATTGTCTCCATTCTATTTGTAGGTCATTTTAAATGTGCAGAATACATTCCGCGTTATAAAGGAATTGAAGGGTCCAGGAAAAAAAGCGATTCAATGCTGTGGTCAGGAGAGATTTTCTTTAATTCGTCAATGGTATCGTGCAGGAGGATATGACCATCCCGAAGCAGAGCAGCGGTATCGCACTTATCAACTTCATCCATGACATGAGTCGTTATGAGTATGGTCGTGCCTCCCGCCTTTAACTGTTGAAGATATTCCCAGATCTGTCTGCGGAGGACAGGATCAATTCCGACCGTTGGTTCATCCAGAAGAAGGATAGACGGAGAATGGATCAATGAAGCAATCAGGGAAACCCGTTTCTTCATGCCGCCGGAACAATTCATGACCAGTGTGTTCTCTTCTCCTGCCAGTCCAACAACTTCAAGTAGCTCCTGCGCTTTTCTGGTAAATTCCTTACCATGGAGTTTTTGAATTCCGGCAAAGAATCGGAGGTTATCATATAGGGACAGTTCCTGATACAGCCCATCCTGCTGCGGCATATAGCCAATGTGGTTTAAGATCTGACGATTTGGCATTTGTTTGTTTTGTATATGCACTTCGCCCGAATTTGGAGTCAGGCTGCCCATGATCACATTCAGCAGCGTGGTTTTTCCGGAGCCTGATGCACCCAGCAGACCATGTATTTTTCCCTGCTGCAGCTGCAGGCTGATATGGTCAAGAACGCATTTGTTTTTGTAATTTTTTACGATTTCGCTGATGATGATTTCTGATTCTTCGCTCATTGGAATGCTCCTTTTCTTTATTAATACTATTATACTATCTGATCTTGCAATCTCAACCGACGATTTGGAGGTATGTGTCGGAATACTTTCGTTTACTACATGCCTTAGCACTCCTGCTTGTATTGCTGCATGAAATGCATTACAATCAGAGCAGGCTTATACAATATTTTAAGTGATATGCCGCAATGAAACAGCAATCAGGCAGCTGACAGGAGGAAGGTTTCTTGGAGAACAAAAAAGGAATGGAAATCAGAGCAGCCAAACAGGATTTTATGGAAGCTTTCTGGAAACTCTATGAGAAAACAAGAATCGATAAGATCACAGTGACTGCGATCTGTGAAGAAGCAGGGTATCACCGGTCAACATTTTACGAATATTTTAAAGATGCCTACGATGTCCTTGAAAAAATAGAAGAAACTGTCGTAACCGCAGAAGAATTTGAGCATATAATTTTCGAGAACATGAAAATGCGAAATCAGAAAGAGACTGTTCTGCAGGACATTATTGCCCTTTACGAAGAAAAGAACAGATATTTTACCGTATTGTTAGGAGAACATGGAGATCCGGCTTTTCGAAGTAAGCTGCTTGCAAGAATTGCACCGGTGCTGACAAAGCATTTACGTTTTCCGGGAATCAAAGATAAGAAAAAACTCAGATATCTGATGGAATATCAGAGTTCTGCGGTCTTAAGTGTCATAACTTGGTGGTTTAAAAGCGGGAAAGATATCGAAACTTCCGAGCTGGTAAGTATGTTGATCAATGTAACAAGCAATGGATTCCAGAAGGAGATTACGAAGCTTTGGCAGTAATTCAGGCTTGCTCGGTAAAAACGGTTGCGCATTTTTTATTCCCTGATATAATTTATATATGCAGAAAAGATTAACTGCAGGAAAGATCGTATGTGATTTGATTTGGAAGGAGAAATAATATGAGTCAGTTTAAGCAGGCAGATATTCGTAAGATGGATATGAATCCATTCCAGCTAATAGGTAACGACTGGATGTTGATTACAGCAAAAGATGGAAGCAGAATGAATACAATGACGGCATCCTGGGGAGGGCTCGGTGTTCTCTGGAATAAAGATGTTGCATTTGTAATGATTCGCAACAGCAGATATACCAAGGAACTGGTAGATGCATCAGAAGCATTTACAATTTCTTTTTTTGATCATAAAAAGTACGCAGAAGACCTGTCCTTTTTTGGTACGACCTCCGGCAGATCGGAAGATAAACTGATCAATTCCCGTCTTCATCTGACAGATACAGAAGGAGTTCCATATTTTGAGGAGGCAAAGCTTGTTCTGAAATGTAAAAAGATGTTCAGGCAGGAGCTTGTACCGGGAAGTTTTCTTGATAATAGTCTGCTGGATAAGTTTTACCCTGATTTTGATCTGCACTGTATGTATGTTTGCGAGATTACAGAGGCACTGGTACAGGAGTAATACTGACATAGTTCAGGTATAATACAGGAGCAATACAGGAGTAATACAGGAGCAATTCAGGAGCAATACAGAGGGGCAGGCAGCCGGTCAGATTATCATATCGTTCTAATCCTGCAAAGGATAAAGGATAGTATTGACCAGCTGCATAATAAAATCTGCCAGCTCCTCTGGTTGCTCTTGTTCATCTTTATTCATCCATTCGCGTGCTATCTGATATCCGCCGTGCACGATGAAATCATAAACATAATCGGCCTGAGCAGCTGAATACCGGTCACTGGCGATCTGAGAGGACAGATAATCCTTGATCGGATGAAAGTTCAGCAGCTTTTTAGGAAAGTTATTATCTGTATTTGTATTGACCAGAATCTGACAGAATTCACGGTTGTTTTGAAAATATGTCAGAAGATTTATGAATCTCTGACGCATGATGCTTTTATCTGTATCGGCGGATACCACGAGATTTTTCTCGATTTCAAGAAACAGGTCTTCCTCCATCTCAGTGAACAAATCAAACTGACTGCCATAGTATTTATAAAAGGTGGTTCGATTGATCTCTGCAATATCGCATAATTCACGTACAGATATCTTAACCAGTTCTTTTTCCTTAAGCATATCGGTCAACGCATTCTTGAGTAATGATTTTGTCAGTCTGACCCTCTGGTTCTCCATCAATTATTCCCCCATTCATTCTGTTGTAAAATATTAAAACTATATAAACATGTGCTAAAAGCAACAGTTACGACATGAACTGTTGATTTAACAACCGCCGCAAAGTCAACAGTTGGTTGCAAAATATTCTTTTGTTTACTATACTGCTTTTACATTACTATGTCAACTTTATGAGTTTACGTGTTTGAAAGGAAAGTATATGAGAAGAATAGCAGATTTTATAGTAAGAGGCAGGTTATATTTATTTCTGTTTGTAGCAGCCCTGACAATCGGTTCAGTATTTCTAATACCGAAGGTCGTATTGAATGATGATATGACAGAATATCTGCCAGATGATTCACCCATGAAGAACGGATTGGCATTGATGAATGATGAATTCAGTGAGATAGGGACTGATAGCTCGACTGGCTCATTCCGCATGATGTTTTCCGGTCTTGACAGTACAGAAACAATGCAGATCTATGAGCAGCTTTTAGGGATGGATCATGTCACGAATGTTGCATATGATGCAGCGAGCACAGATTATCAAAAGGATGGATATTCGCTTTTTGTCATTACATTAGATGAGCCGGCAGATTCTGCAATAGCCAGGGATTCCTATAATTCCATAGTCGGTACGATGAAAGATACATACGATATAGAAACTGACGGAGACATCGTAAAAGCCAATGCAGAAGACCTTCCGCTCTGGATCATACTTCTTGCAGTAGGACTCCTGATATTGATTTTATTTATCTTAAGTGACTCCTTTGTGGAGCCGATTCTCTTTATCATTGCAATAGCTATGGCTATCCTTATGAACATGGGGACAAACGCATTTTTGTCAAGTGTATCGACTATGACGAACTCCATTACGGCTATTCTGCAGCTGGCACTTTCTGTTGATTACTCCATCATGCTGATGAATCGTTACCGTCAGGAGAAAAAGAAAGAGGAATCAAGAATACTGGCTATGAAAAATGCTTTGCAGCACTCCATTGGTGCAATTCTTGGCAGCTCGGTGACAACCATTGTCGGTCTTCTGGTGCTTGTGCTGATGAGCTTTAAGATCGGTGAAGATATGGGCATAGTACTGGCGAAAGGTGTCGCATTCAGTTTGTTCAGCATATTTACAGTTCTTCCTTTTCTTATTGTGACCTTTGACCACCTGATTGAAAAAACAAAGAAGAAGGTATATCTTCCATCTCTGAAACACCTCGCTGGTTTTGGTGTAAAGGGAAGATGGGTGATTACGATTGCCTTTTTATGTCTGTTTTGCCTCATGTTCTGGTATCGCGGATCAACAGATATTTCTTATATTCTGGATCAGAATGATAAAATTGCAGAGATATTTCCGGCAGAAAATACCATTGTACTGATGTATGACAAAGCAGATGAAGACGCGGCCGCAGGCATCATAAGCAGTCTTGAATCAGAGGGAGCTGTAAGTTCAGTCAGCGGGTATGCCAATACAGTAGGTAAAAAGCTTGATGCAGCAGCTATGGCAGAAAGCATGAGCATGGATGCCACAACAGTGCAGTGGCTGTATTATCATATGACTGCTGACCAGACGCAGCTTGCGCAGGCAAAATTGCCGCTTTCCAGTCTTCTTCCCTTTATGCAGGAAATGATGCAAAATCCGCTCGCTGCAGCCTTTATCACGCAGGACATGATGCAGCAGTTCGCATCTCTGCAATCGATGGGAGATCAGGCGGCAGCCATACTGGCACAGGAAATGACCTATGCAGAATTTGCTGCTATGGCCGGCATGGATGATGAGATGGCAAAGCTGATGTATGAGATGTATTTTTCGGCTGCCGCAGCACAGTCAGGTCAGGAAGCGGTTACCATGTCCGTCTATGATTTTGTAAGCAATCTGATGACTGAGGTTTCAGAAGGTTCTTTTGTTGCCAGTCTGTTCGACGAAACGACCGTGTCGCAGCTTGGTGATGCCTTTGAAACAATGAAAGAAGGTGCAGAACAGCTGGTTGGTGATACTTACGGACGGGTTATCATTGTAACAAAACTGCCGGAAGCTTCAGAGAAAACGATGACATTTATAAGTGATCTGCAAAAACTGGGTGAAGACTCTTTATCAAAGGATTTTTATCTGATCGGTAATTCTCCGATGGCCTATGAAATGTCACAGAGCTTTAAAAGTGAGCTGAACAGGATTACAATTATTACTGCAGCAGCTATTTTTCTTGTTGTAGCCGTGACTTTCCGCTCGATCCTGATTCCGTTTATCCTTGTGCTAGTTATCCAGTGCAGTGTATTCATTATGATGGGAATAATCAATATCCAGGGATACAGTATCTATTTTATTGCACTTTTGGTCGTGCAGTGTATTCTTATGGGAGCAACTATTGACTATGGAATCCTGTTTACTTCTTACTATAGAGAGCATCGAAGGACGAAAGAGAAAAGAGAAGCATTATGGGTGTCATATCAGGAGTCACTGCCTACGATCATGACCTCCGGCGCTATCATGATCATCGTAACAGGGGTTCTGGGCAATGCCTTTTCTAATCCAGCCATCAGTCAGATCTGTGAAAGTATATCAAAAGGTGCCTTGTGTGCGACCCTGCTGATCATCTTCCTGCTTCCTGGCATGCTGGCAGCTTTTGACCGGTGGATCATAGAAAAGAAAAAATAATGCTTGACCTGTCTATTTAAAAATGGTATTGTTTTGCATTATATGCTGATATGCGGACCGAACTGACGCTTATCAGCTATAGCAGTGTTAATTTGCACAAAGCCAGATACATTGCTTTGATATCAATATAGATGAGATAGTATCTTGTCTGTGTTTTGTGCTAATTCTATCAGACGCGGAGGATAATCGGGATGATTGCTCAAACAGCAGTAAACAGCTTGCGACGCAGATCCAGACATTATTCCAGGTAACAAAGCAGACAGCATTGCAGAGTTACAGGGAGTTATGTCTTGTAAGTCTGCGGTTCTCGTAATTTATACATAAGGACCGTATGGGTGTTCATGTCAAACACCGGTATGGTCCTTTTTAGATGCGTTTGGTGGTGTACATTTTAAAATAACAGGGGGATGATCTATGGAACTGGTAAATGAAGTATCAACAGAAGACTTTTGCAGGATACAGGAAAGTGTGGGCTTTGGCACACCAAGCAGGGAGATGGTGAAGAAAGCATTGAAAAACACGCCATACCTGGTCGGAGCCAAAGTAGACGGGGAAATCATCGGAATGGGACGTGTGGTCGGTGATATGGCAAAAATAGCATATATTCAGGATTTATTTATTATGCCTGACTTTCAGGGACAGGGCATCGGACAAAAGATATTACAGGAGCTGCTTTGTTTTATTGAAAAAGAAGCTGTTCCCGGATCCACAATACGAGTTGGGTTGATGGCAGCAGTCGGTAAAGAAGATTTCTATATAAGGAATGGATTTCATAAGCGGCCGAATGAAAAGGAAGGCTGCGGGATGATGAAGCTTTTGCAGATTCCATAATAAAACTTTATATGGCAAAAACAGGGTGGAGGATGTATAATTATAGAAACGAGAATGCGCATTAGTGCAGGAATGTACTATTTGTGCCTCGCGCGTCACCGCTCGTTCAAACTTGGTATGCGCAGAAAACGTGCGCAGGAATGTGGGGGGAAAGTCGAAGAAGAGCGTTTCGACAGGCAAGTTTGTGCCTCGCGCGTCACCGCTCGTTCAAACTTGGTATGCGCAGAAAACGTGCGCAGGAATGTGGGGGATTATGAAGATGAGACATCGATTGTTAAGCTTTTTACTGGTTTTGATCATGGCCATATCGGTACCCAATACATATGCTTTAGCTGCCGGCGAGTCAGATGATTTACCTGTCCTGATCACCTATGGCATGTATGCAGATATAACTGATCACTGGTCAAGGGATGCGGTCTATTTTTTGGCAGACCGGTATGTTGTGCTGGGAGAAGTCGACAACGAACTCCTGTTTCTTCCATACAAATCCGTAACAAGAGGAGAATTTGCGTATATGCTTGCAGTTGCATTAGGGATCCACATGGAGAATTCGGATGAGGCTGTGCTTACAGCTTACTATGATGATCTGGATCCTCAGGCTTATTATGCGGTCAGCGTTATTGATCTTACCATGGCAGGAGTATTTACCTTAGGCGGAGATTTTCTAGGGGATAACAGTCTGACAAGAGAAGAAATGGTGCATTATATCATGAAAGCCTGGCAGTATTGCGTTGGATATGAGGATACTGGTGAGATTGTCTCCGTAAAATTTAAGGACGATGCACAGATAAGCACATTGTATGCAGAAGATGTGGCAAGAGCACGGCAGTATGGATTGATCAATGGAAAAAACAATGTGTTCAGTCCGAATAAAAAAGCAAGCAGAGGGGATGCGGCCATAGTCATATACCGTATGTATTTGCAGCTGCTTCTGGCAAATAAATATCCGGTAGAAAATGACAGACAATGAAATCGATGATGACCGATAAGAGCAGTTTGGACAACGAAGAAGACATTTAAGACAAATAAGAAAATAATGAAGGATATATAGCACACAGCAGTGACACAGCAGATACAGCAGGGACAGCAGGGACAGCAGACACAGCAGACACAGCAGACACAGCAGACACAGCAGGGACGGCAAAAAAAGTTTGGAACTTTTTCTGCCGTCCCTGCGTCTAATTCCAGAAAGCAAGTTTTTGCAACAGAATGGAGGATTTTATATGAGATATCATATAGTTAGTTTTTTACTATCAGCAGCGGTATTGTTATCTGCACCGCAGACAACAGTATTTGCTGCAGCGAATAACAGCCAGTCAATGTCGGTTTATTCCGATACAGAGGCAGAATCTGTCATGGAACCAATCCTGATTTCCTACCGGCTGTATTCAGATGTCGATAACCACTGGTCAAAGGACGCAGTGAGTTTTCTGGCAGAAAATGACGCGATATTGTTTGAGGGAGACAATTTCTCACCGTACCGTTCCATAACCAGAGGAGAATTTGCCTACATGCTTGCCAAGGCACTGAATATTCATATGGAATACTTTGTTGCTCCGGATCCGGCAGATTATTTTGATGATTTAAGCGCTGATGATCCATATACCAGCCAGGTCATCAACCTTGTTACTGCAGGCGTATTTATATCCGGCGGTGACTTCAACGGCGAAGAGACAATCTCAAGAGAAGAAATGGTACATTATGTAATCAAAGCATATCAGTATCTGCTGGGAGATGATTACCCGGATATGAGTATAATGATGCTTCCGACCTTTGATGATGCAGAACTGATAACACCGGCCTATAATGATGATATTGCAAGAGCACAGCAGATGGGTCTGATCAAAGGCAAGAACAACCTTTTTTGCCCGGTGAATAATACGAGCCGGGGAGATGCTGCAATTGTATTATACAGGTTGTCCGGACTGTTAGCTGATGAAAGCAGTGAAGTCAATGTAACACCGGAAGCGGTGCTTACAAAGGATGGCATTCAGGTGACCATTACAGTTTCCAATCCCAACGCGTATGCAGTGAGTCTCAATTCAACAAGCGGACAGCTCTTTGATTATGCTCTGCTAGACAGCGAACAGAATACTCTGTACTTTTGGTCCGCAGACAAGATGTTCATGCAGATGCTGATGTCTACAGAGATAGCTGGCAATGATGAGCTGGTATTTACAAACACATTGTCAGGAGACATGTTCACAGCAATAAAAGATAAAATCACAGGACTGCGTGCTTATGTGACTGCAACAGATGATTTTATAGATCATGATGGTTATTATATTGATGTTAAGTAGTCTGGTAAGCAGGATCGTACAGGCTATGCCGGTGTATGTTTTGCTTCTTCATAATCTTATATAGACTTTATCTGCTCAAAAGGGACTGCTGT
>QKDK01000016.1 GCA_003252135.1 Clostridia bacterium | reverse complement strand
AGACAAGATAAATATTGTTAAATATGCATATAAATAGTAATATTTAACTAGAATAATAGTACAATAAATCAAGAAACCGATTACCCAAATAGAATTTGACTCAAACGAAAACAAAAAATATAATCAGCTTATGAAGTGCAGCAAAAAACGTTTGAATTTGATTAAACAAGGGAGGGATTTATTGTGAAAAAAATCATGAAACAAGTTTTTATGGCATTGTTTATGCTGGTTGCAGCTATATTGATTGCAATTCCGGCAAAAGTATCAGCAGAGGAAATAAACAGGGTTTCGATTTATGTGCAGGTTCCGGCAGACTGGGCGGGTCCTTGTGTATGGGCGTGGGATGAAGCAGGTAACAATGCATTCAGCGCATGGCCGGGACAGGAGATGGAAGAGGACAGTGCGAACGCAGGCTGGTTCTATGTATGGGTTCCTGACTGGGCAAATCATGTAATTATTAATGCAAATGCAGGAAGTGTTCAGACATCAGAACTTATACTTAACGGTACCAATGCCTGGGTCACGATTACAGACGCTGAAAACACATCAGTCTCCTATGATAAAATGACGACCGGTGACACACCAGCTTATGCAGAGAAGTTTACAATACATGCACAGGTAGATGCAAGCTGGGCAAACCCATGTCTGTGGGCGTGGTCGGCACCGGATGGGACCAACGCATTTGACGGCTGGCCAGGAAAAATCATGACTGCCGCAGAAGACGGCTGGTATACGGTAAAAGCACCTGTGTGGGTCAATTCAATTATAATAAACGCCAATGAAGGAACTGTTCAGACCGAAGACATATCCATTGATCCGGCAGAGATGTGGATTACGGTAGCAGCTGACGGTACTTATGATTTCAGTTATGTTGACCCAAGTCAGGCAGACATTCCCGATATAACAGTCTATGTGGTTGCACCATCCGACTGGGATATGCCTTGTCTCTGGGCGTGGTCGGCACCGGATGGAACGAATGTATACTCTTCCTGGCCGGGTGAGAGCTTTAATGAAGGTGAGAATGGATGGCTTACAAAAAGCATTCCTGGATGGGTGAATTCTATTATTGTCAATGCCAATACCGGTTCTGTCCAGACAACAGATATCTCGATAGAAACAGGAAAGGATGTGTGGGTCATAGTAACAGGTCCGGAAGCATATGAGATTGCTTACAGTGAGCCAGACATAAGCACACTGATAACAGAAGAAAAAGAAGAGGAGTCGGCAGTTATTACAGATGCAGCAGAAGATTTGACAGACACAGATGCAGGCACAGTAGATACAGTTGAAAACACCGATGCCGCATCCGGTACAGGTTCTGCAGAAATTGCAGATACAACAGATACAACGGCTGCAGACACGGCGCAGGCAGACACCGAACAGCCGCCTGTTCTTATGATTATCATCATCAGCGTGGCAGCAGTTATCATGATAGCTGGAATTGTTATTGCTGTTAAGAAAAGAAAGGTAAAATAAGTCATAACAGATATAGCTGTGATAAAGTGACAAAATCTGCAGCTATATCTGTTGTTATGGATAATGCAAAAATGCAGAAAGGAAATATTTCGATGAAAAGAAGATTGTCAGTGCTTCTGATAATAATGCTTGTCGCAGGGTTATCGGCCGGATGCGGCAATAAGGAGATATCAGGTACAACAGGGTCAGGTTTGACAGTTGATACTACGGGAACAACAGAACCTGTAACAATCACTATATGGCATGACAAAGAAGATGCTGTTGCAGATATAGTAATGAATAGTGTAAAGACACTTGAACCTGGCATCGAAGTAGTTCTTGAAAAAAAGAGCAACCTGACAGAAGCGTTGAAAACAGCAGGAAATGATCCAAAGACGGCACCGGATATGTATTTTTTTGCACATGATAAAATAGGAGTCTATGCGGAAATGGGGATTCTGACACCGATTACTGATATTATTCCGGAAGAAGAACTGGACGGATATATGGATAAAACTGTAAAAGCAGCGACCTATCAAGGTGAGATCTATCAGCTTCCTATATATTATGAAACGCTTTTGTTTTTATACAATCGGCTGTATATGAAAGATGATGAGGTCCCGGCAACAACAGAAGCGCTGTATGAATATATGGTCGAAAACACAAAAGGCGGTCATTACGGTTTTATTGAGCAGCATAGTACTCCTTATTATGCAGCCGGTTGGATCAACGGGTTTGGCGGCAGCATTTTAAGCGAAGATAAAGTACCGGGTCTTGACACTGCAGAAACAATCGCAGCATTGACATATCATAAAAAATTTGTTGATCTTATGCCCGGAGAGACAGAATATGCGACGGTTAACACCTTGTTCAATAAAGGCATGGCACATGCAACCATAGCCGGACCATGGCTGATTCCGACCCTCCGTGAGAGCGGAATTGATGTAGGTGTGGCCGCTATGCCGGTCATTGATGAGACAGGAACTGCAATTTCCCCATATATGGGAGTACAGGGCATACAGGTATTAAAATATGCTGCTATGAACAAGACGGAAGCTGTGGAAAAAGTACTGAGGCAGTTTATGGATTTAAATCTGCAGGTTGAACTGGCCCTTGCCAGTGGATGTGCACCGGCAGGTGAAGCCTGTTATGACCTGGAAGAAATCACTTCCGATGAAGTTGTTATGGC
>QKDK01000307.1 GCA_003252135.1 Clostridia bacterium | reverse complement strand
AAAAAGGAGGATATCAATATGTATTATTCAAGTGGAAATTATGAAGCATTTGCCCGTCCCAAAAAACCGGAAGGAGTAGAACGTAAATCTGCATACATTATAGGTTCGGGACTCGGTGCGCTGGCAGCGGCATGTTTTCTGGTCCGGGACGGACAGATGAAGGGGGAGCGGGTTCACATCCTTGAAAAGGACCCGATACCGGGCGGAGCCTGCGACGGATATCAGTATGATTCTGTCGGGTATGTAATGCGCGGCGGAAGAGAGATGGATAATCATTTTGAATGTATGTGGGACTTATTCCGTTCTATCCCGTCCATTGAGACAGAAGGGGTATCGGTACTGGATGAATATTACTGGCTCAATAAGGAAGACCCTAACTTTTCTCTGATGCGTTCGACTGTCAAGCAGGGCAAAGATGCGAAGACAGAGGGTAAATTCGGCTTGTCAGAAAAAGGCACACAGCAGATCATGAAGCTGTTCTTCACACCAGATGAGGAACTGTATGACAAAAGAATCACAGATTATTTTGATGATGAAGTACTTAAGTCGAACTTCTGGATGTATTGGCGGACCATGTTTGCTTTTGAGAACTGGCACAGCGCACTGGAAATGAAACTGTATATTAAAAGATTCATTCATCATGTCGGCGGACTGCCAGATTTTAAGGCTCTCCGTTTTACGAAATATAACCAGTATGAATCCATGATCCTTCCGATGATAAAATATCTGGAAGCTTTTCATGTCCAGTTTCATTATAATACAAAAGTAGTGAACGTGACCTTTGATGTTGAAAAGACTAAAAAAACAGCAAAACAGATCACTGTGATCAGGGACGGAGCAGAAGAACATATCGATCTGACAGAAAATGATCTTGTTTTTATAACAAACGGCGGATGTGTGGAGAATTCCGGAATGGGAGACCAGAACAAGCAGGCACCTTATTATAAAGAGATAAGAGAAGGCGGCGGCTGGGATATGTGGAGAAAAATAGCAGCCCAGAGTGAAGACTTTGGACATCCGGATAAATTCTGCTATGATACTGAACAGACCAACTGGATGTCTGCGACCGTGACGCTTCTTGATGATAAGGTTGTTCCTTACATAGAGAAGATATGCAAAAGAGATCCCTATGCAGGGAAGGTAGTTACAGGCGGAATCGTTACAGTAGAGGATTCTGACTGGCTCATGAGCTGGACATTTAACAGACAGCCGCAGTTTCGTAACCAACCCAAAAATCAGCTGGTCGGATGGGTATATGGCCTTTTCAGTGATAAAAAAGGAAATTATATAAAGAAAGCCATGCGTGACTGCACGGGAAAAGAGATCTGTATGGAATGGCTGTATCATATCGGTGTTCCGACAGATAAAATCGAAGAACTTGCCGAACACAGTGTCAATACTGTACCGGTCATGATGCCGTTCATTACAGCCTTCTTTATGCCAAGAAAAGCCGGAGACAGACCGCTCGTTGTGCCAAAGGGCTGTGTCAATGCTGCTTTCCTCGGCCAGTTCGCAGAAACGCAGCGAGATACTATTTTTACAACAGAGTACTCTATACGTACCGGCATGGAAGCGGTATATACCCTGCTTGATATTGACAGAGGTGTTCCGGAGGTCTGGGGCAGTGTCTATGATGTCCGAGATCTGCTGCATGCAACGATCCAGCTTCGCGACGGAAAAAAGCTTACAGATATGAATTTTTCAATGAAGGAAAAATTTGCGGTCAATAAGGTCTTGAAGAAGATAAAAGGGACTGATATTGAAAAAATACTGAAGGAATATCATGTGATCTGAGTTCCGGGTATCTCCGGTGAAAAATTAATAGCATCTTTTATACCAATCTGTTATAATGTGCAGGAATGACGTAAAAAGGTCATTGTATTTTATGCAGGAGGAAATGGTATGAGAACGCCGGAAAGAAAGACAAAAATGCATTTGCTGACAATACATAACGGTTACATAAAAACGGCAGGAATGATAATGATACTGCTCATGGTCACTATTATGACTGCCTGCGGCTCCACAGCACAGTCAAAAGATGTAACAGACAATAATACCTCAGATCAGTCAACAGCAGAACCAACAGCAGTGCCGGAAAAGGAAGAGGACGTTACAACAATTTTGCAGACCTATGAAATCGGAACAGACCTGCCGCAGGCATCTGCTTATCTGGAAGAGGGCAGTTATACTCAGGTAGAATATGCACAGGATTATGTCTTTGATGAGCTTGGCGAGTTCCCTGTGGTATTGCTGGCTGACGGGAAAGAGATAACCGCAAGCATTCAGGTCGTAGATACAACAGCGCCAGAGGTCGAAGTAAAGGATGTTGTGGCAGCACCGGATGCAGAGGTTCTTCCTGAAGACTTTGTAGAATCTATTACGGATGCCACCAAGGTCGTTGCAGCATTTATGATCGCTCCGGATATGACATCAGAAGAAGTGCAGACAGTCGTACTGACCTTCACAGACATGGGCGGCAATACAACAACAAAAAAAGCTTCGCTGCATCTTGGTATAGATACAACGGCACCTGTGCTTAGCGGTATATATGACAGAACCGTTACGGTAGGAAAAGCAGTGACCTATAAGGATGGTGTGACTGCAGAGGATGATTTTGACGGCAGTGTAGAAGTGCAGGTGGACAGCAGTCTTGTCAACATCCGTGCGGCAGGAAGCTATACCGTTACCTTCAGCGCGACTGATGCAGCAGGAAATACTGCCACACAGGAAGCGGTATATACCTTTGTGGAGTCAGAGTACGATTCTGATGTAATCGATAAAATGGTTGATGATGTACTTGATCAGATCATAACAGACGATATGACACAATACGATCAGGCTTACGCAATCTACAAATATACCTATGAACATATAGCATATATCGGAGTTTCCTTTAAAGCGGATGATCTGCAGACAATTTATAAAGGGATAGTAGAGGGCAGCGGTGACTGCTATTCGTACGCATATATTTCACAGGTCATGATGAACAAGCTGGGAATACCAAATGTTATGGTGCACCGAGACAGTCGTGAGGGCGAGACCAATCATTACTGGCTGATCATAAATGTTGGAGATGGATGGTACTACTATGATTCCTGCTGGCACAGAGGCTGCAGCTTTGACGGCAAGACCTTTATGTTTACGGAAGCACAGAGAATCGAATGGACGAACCGGACTGAGAATGGCTATTATTTCAGAATGGATCCTGCAGATTACGGGGTCGATGTGGTACAGGAATGATCAACATAGCTGTCATGCTCTGACAGCAGGGAATCAGGAGGAAAAGATTTGGAACTGGGAATGACTGTGGCATATCAGGTCGTTATTATGCTGCTTTTGATTGTTGTAGGTTATTTTTGTTATAAGAAAGCACTGTTAACAGACGAAGGTGTAAAAAATCTGTCAACGCTTCTGCTTATGGTCGTGACGCCCTGTATATTGATCGATGCATATCAGCGGGATTTTGAGATGGCAATGGTGAAGCAGTTTTTGATTGCTGCCGGTGTCTCGGTACTGATCCATGCAATAGCCATAGCAGGTGCACAGCTTGTATTTTGTAAAGAGAAAAATGATGGAAATGCAAAGATACAGAAATTCGCAATGATTTATTCGAACTGCGGCTTCATGGGTATACCGTTGTTAAATGCGGCACTTGGCAGTGAAGGCGTATTCATAGGATCGGCATATCTTGCCGTGTTTAACATATTATACTGGACACATGGTGTATTCCTGTATACAGGCGACAAAAAAATACTGCTCTCCAAGAAAGCAGTATTGAATCCGGGTGTTCTGGGAATGGCAGCAGGGCTGCTGTTATTCTTTCTTCAGATCAGGCTTCCGGGTGTGCTTGGAACAGCAGTAGCCAGTATTGCAGATGTAAATACGCCTATTGCCATGCTTGTCATTGGTACATTTCTTGCAAAAAATGATCTGCTGAAAGCACTGAAGAACAAAAATGTCTATATTGTATCAGCGCTCCGGCTCATCGTGGTCCCGCTTGTTGTTATCCTGCTGCTGAAGCTGCTGCAGATTGACGAATTTACAGCAACAGCGATACTTCTTCCCGCAGCAGCACCGGCTGCAACCGTAGGTTCTCTGTTTGCGATACGCTACAAGCTGGATCCGGTATATGCATCACAGATAATATCGATCTCGACCGTGCTTTCAATAATCACCATACCCCTGATCGCTATGCTGGGGCTCTGGATACTTTAATATGAACTTTGAACATGAAGATGTGAGGGAAGACTGTGCGTAATAGCCAGTCTTTTTTCAAATTCACCGACTGGAAGCGGTGCCTCATAATAAAAACCCTGAGCTTTCCTGCATCCGGCGAGCTTCAGATACTCTACCTGTGCTTCTGATTCAACACCTTCGCAAATTACAGATATGTTCAGTTTTTGTGCAAGGAGTATGATAGAATGCAGAATAATTCTGTCATGGTCTGATAATGGTGCTGCGGTCAACAGACTTTTATCCAGCTTTATGATGTCTACCGGAAACTGATACAGCAACTGAAGAGACATATAATCAGCTCCAAAGCCGTCAATAGCAATTCGAAAGCCATAGCTCTTTAATCTGTCTGCAGTAAAGGAGAGCGGCATAAGCTGCGAAACAGCAGCATTTTCTTTGATCTCAATCTCAAAAAGATCCGGAGGAACCAGGTATTTCTCTGTTATCGCATGAAGCAGTTCAGGAAATACAGGGTTCTGAAAATGGAGGCTTGAAAAATTACAGGAGACCGGAACAATCATCATACCGTTCTTCAGCCACGATGACATCTGACTGCAGACTTCTTCAAAGACATAGAGATCGACATCGATAATCGAACCGTTCTTCTCAAGATCGGGAAGGAAACGAAGCGGCATGATAACACCGCGTTCATCATGAATCCAGCGTATCAGTGCTTCGGCTCCGACTACCGCACCTGTATACAGGTCATATTTGGGCTGATAATAGGAATGAAAGCGTTTTGACAAAAATGCATCGCTTAATTCAGCCTCAAAAGCAGAGTGTTCTTCGTTTGATTTTGCGAGTTTCGTCGTATACCAGCTTAAACTGTTCTCCGTTGGCTGTTCCAGCGTTTTTGAAGCGTTCTCGGCAAATTTGAGAAGTTCACGAATATCGGTATGCGGCTGCTGGCAGAATTTACTGATACAGACACCGCCCTTAATAATAAGGCCTGTGTCGCATATTTTCTGAACCCGGGCCTGAAACTTCTGACAAAAGACAAAATAATCCTGTTCCAGCTGCTCTTTGGAATGGTATTCTATCAAAACAGCATGTCTGTCGGCCCACAGAGTGCAGCAAATACCGTATGAACGGCAAAAGCTGGTTTTTAAGAGGTTCGCGAAAAGCCGCAGGATCTGATCTGCAGTATGATATCCATAGATATCATTCAGTGTATGGAATCTTAAAATATCGATATGCAGGACTGCATAGGAGCGATCTGAATCTTTCAGCATAGTTTCCGCCGTTTTAATAAAGCTTGCGCGATTCCATATATGTGTGATCTCATGGAGTCCGTTCAGTGCTGCTGTCTGTCTTCTTTGGAAGAACCACATTGTTAACAGAATAACAAAAAAAGAATTCAGGAAAAACAACAGGTAAATAGTGAAGACAGTCTGATTTTTAAAGACAGACAAAACTAAAACTTGGTTCATGAGATCCTCCTTTTTGTAATCTAAAAATCGATAGGTCTGACCTTCTGCAGGCGGTTGATCAGATCATCGAGAGTAGGGAACTGCTGCTGCAAAATACGATATGATATCTGTGTTTTTATCTCCGGAAAAGTGCCTGAAATTTTCGAGATTTTTCTGGCAACAAGAACAGCTTCGTCAGCAGAAGTCTGAGGAAGCAGTATAAGCTGAGTGGTAAGGCTCCAACGGCAGGCTATATCGAGCTTGCGAAGCTGGTGACGCAGAATATTTTCAAAAACATCCATGGCATCCGCTGATATTTCACAGATGATCATACTGAAAATGGAACCGTAGCGATTGAAGCGCATCTGTTCTCGCTGTGACATTTCCAGAAATTCTTTCTTTTCCATGAAAACAAAACGTGTCAGAAATGCACGGTCTTCTTTCTGCCTGATCAGCTGTGCAAGGGAGGAGAACTTATCAATAATACCCTTCAGGCTGGTGTATCCAAGATAAATTTTCCAGCTGTTATTCTCAAATAAAAGGTATTTATAGAAATCATCCTCCTCTGTCCGTTCCATCAGATAATTCTCTTCGGAAACAGTACAATGGACACTGACACAGGTAGCATAGAGTCTGTTCTGAATGGTCACATTCTTTTGAATACTGTGAACCTCGCAGGAAAAAGAAAGCAGTTCGAAAACTTCTCCGACTAACATCTGCCAGCGGGTAAACTCGGTAAGCGGAATGTTCTTTTTATCGGCCAGAGAAAGGCAGTCGTAAGCAGTGATATACTCCTTTTCTGACAAAGCAGTAAGATATTGAAGCATAATGCTGCGGACCGGCTCCATGGGAATTGGCTTTTCGTCTGTAAATGCAGCCTGTTCATAGGTATTGCCGTTTTCTGCTTCCCGCAGCCAGCGAATGGTGTATTCGTCACGCATTTTCTGGTCACTGAGAATAGCATATGCCTGATTCAGAGCTTTCATTTTCTCTTCATTCGCATTGCCCTTGCTTCCGTCTGGGTGATACTTCTTGGACAGCTTCAGATATGCACTTTTGATCATATCAGGTTCAGCCAGAACATGGACCTGAAGTAATTTGTAATAATCCTGAAAAGGCGCATCCATGAATTTATATCCTTTACTCAATCAGCCCGATTTTTTGCATTACTTCCTTGAATTTTTCCATATCAATAGGTTTGGAAGCATAAGCATCACATTCATACTCGAAGGATTTTTGTATGATCTCAGTCTCACTAAGTGCCGTTGTCATAATGATTTTAACTTTTCTTTCAGGGGGAATATTATATTGCTCCTCCAGGTTCCTTATGGTCTTGAGAACCTTTACCCCATCCATTTTCGGCATCATGATATCAAGACAGATCAGGTCGTAGGGTATATTTTCAGTGATCGAGATCATAAAAGCATCCACTGCTTCAAGACCATCAACGGCCATATCACATTCACCATATACAGAGAGCATTTTACTTATGAATTTTCTGCTTGCCAGGTCATCTTCAGCGATTAGTATTTTCATTGTTTCATTCCTCCTTCATTCGGTAAATAGTTATTGATTTTCTGCTGCAGGGCATTCAATGCCTGTTCGGCCTGCAGGTAATTCTCACGGCGCAGTGCAAGTTCAATCATAAAGGCACGGTTGCGAAGTTCATCAAAGTTATTTTTTTCAAAGAAAATCTTTAGCTGGTGAGCGGCTGCTTCCAGCTTCTCGTATTCCTTTCCTGCTATAATATCGATAATATTCTGCAGGTACTCCATAACAATATCATACTGTTCTGCACTGAAGGCTGCAGAGGTGCTGACTTCATATACCGGCAGGTTTCTTGCCTTCAGAAGATGGCTAGAGATCATCTGCGCGAGCTTATCCATAACAATCGGTTTTGCTATATAGTCATCCATGCCGATCTGCATAAATTTTTCTCTGTCACCGGATAATGCAAAAGCAGTAACTGCAATGATGGTAGTGTGTTTGTCTTCACCCTCCATCAGGCGGATACGCTTGGTAGCTTCGATTCCGTCCATGACGGGCATCTGTATATCCATCAGTATCAGGTCAAATGTCTTTTCTTTTAACAGTTCAAGTGCTTCCTCGCCATTACCGGCCACATCGTAGCTGTAGCCCCATTTTTTCAGCATGCGTGTAATAACGATCTGATTGATCTTATCATCTTCAGCAAGGAGCAGATGACCAAGATTTTTTACAGGCGGCTGCAGTATCTCCACAGTACTCGGTGCATTTGCTTCACCTTTTGAGAGCGGAACTGTGAAGAAAAAGGTGCTTCCCTTCCCAGCTTCACTTTCCAGGTCGATCTGTCCATTCATCATTTCGACAAGCTGTTTGCTGATGACAAGACCAAGGCCGGTTCCGCCGTAGGTCCTGGTAAAGGAGCCGTCTATCTGCGTGAAGCTTCGAAACAGCTGTGAGCTGTTTTCTGCTGAGATACCGATTCCTGTATCGGAGACAGAAAAGGTATACATCTGCATATTCTGGCTGCTTTCTGCACGTTTGACAGAGATCGTCACGCTGCCTGTTTCCGTGAACTTAATGGCATTACTGGTCAGATTATTCAAAACCTGACGAATTCTGTTGGAATCACCGTAAAGATGAACAGGAAGTTCGGGCTCTATAACGACATTCAGCTCCAGACCTTTTTTCTTTGCATGCATGATATTTGACATCTTGACTTCTTCCATAATAGAAGCGACGTTGAAATTGATGTTCTTCATGATCATTTTTCCGGCTTCCAGCTTTGAAAAATCCAGAATATCATTGATGATATTCAGCAGGGTGTTGGCACAGTCTTTTGCAATGAGAAGATTTTCTTTCTGTTCTGGATTTGGTTTTGACAGAAGTGTCAGGTCGATCATACCAACGATTCCATTGAGCGGTGTTCTGATTTCATGGCTCATATTTGCCAGAAACTCGCTTTTGGCCCTGTTTGCGACTTCTGCCTGTTCCTTGGCGTTCTGCAGTTCCAGCTCGGAATTCTTTTTCTCGCTGATATCTGAGTATAAAATAGCCACATGGTTTTCATCTGAAGTGTACAGCGAGATTGAAAACCAGGCATTAAAGATCTTGGAATAATATTCATCAAGATGAAATGAACCTGAACCGTCAATCAGTGTTTTATACAGATCGATCAGCCGTTTTGTTTCATAATTTCCATATCCGTATACCTCGACAAAGGTTTTTCCTATCAGATATTCGCGGCTTAAGTGGAACAAGGCTTCGTAAGTCTCATTGACCTCTTCAAAACGAAGATCCATGATCTCACCGTTTGCATCACATATTTTTTCAAAATATGAAAAAGCATTGTCCATGTTCATGAACAACATCCTGAATTTTTCCTGCTGCTCGCGGATGATTTTCTCGGCCCGTATAGAATCAGTCATGTCAATGAGCGTACCGATAAAACCGGAGAAGTTATCGGTTACATCATAGTAGGGCTGAGCAACGGCACGAATATTTCGGTATTCATTATCTCCTCTTCGAAGCAGCAGATCTGTTTCAAGGCGCGCCATTTTGGCGAAGGCATTGTAGTACAGATTATAAAAGCGCTCGATATCATCAGGATGAAGATGCTGCTCCATTTCAATGACAGCCTGTTCTTTATCTGTTCCGATAAAATCTGCAAAGGTCTGATTGACATAGTCGCACTGCCTGGTAGGATTTGCTTTCAGGACCATGACAGGCAGACTGTCCAGCATCTTGTAGCCGGCCCGCTGTGCCATGATCAGTCTTTCTTCTTCTTCCACCTGCTTGGTGATATCTTCTATGATTATGAGCAGATTTGTTTCATCAATGTGGCTGATAGGCGTAAAGTTGATTCGAAACCATGGACTGACATTTCTGGTATTCGTAAATCTTGGCATCTGCAGAATGATATCTTTCGCATAGATACCTGTCAGCAGTACTTTGTGCAGTGCCTTATTAAGAAGTGACAGTGTATAATTGACCAGCCGGCCGTCAGATCTTCTGATCTGGAAGGGTTCCGGAAAGTCTGCTCCGATCTGCTGCCCGATCAGGCTCTCCCTTGACTTGTCGAGGAGAATCATCAGTGCGTGATTTACCTGCCTTATAATGAGGGAGGAATCAATGATGATCATGCCAAGAGGCAGCGTTTCAAACAAATTCTGCAGATTATTCTTTTCATATTCGACCATTTCTTCCATGGTATGTATTCTGGTAATATCACGGAAGATGATAACTGATCCAAGAATCATATTGGCGGGATCCATAATAGGTGAAATGTTTGCAGAAAGATAGTATTCATTGCCAGAGCGGCTGAGCAGCTCGGTGTTTTTTGGCATTCCGCAGGGCATACCCGTCAGCAGGACTTCAGAGACCAGTCTGTCCACCGGAATTGCATGTTTATGATTGATGATGGTAAATACATCAGATATTGGCTTATTCATTGCTTCTTCGATTGTCCAGCCAGTCAGAACACGGGCAGTGTCATTCATAAAATCGATCAGACCGTATTTGTCAGTGGTAATAACACCATCACCGATGGAAGACAGTGTGGCTGATGTTTTATGCTGCATTTTGTTGAACAGTTTTTCATTATATGCCATATGGATGGTTCCTTTCCTGACTGAAATGAAACCGGTTATATTTTCATGGCCTGTGCAGATATACTGACCTGGCCGTTTGTGACCTGAAGCGCAATGGTACGGCTGACATTACCGCCGACTGCTGTACGTACATAGGGGATCCCCATCTCGCTTAAAATAGTTGAGACAGAGTCAATATTTCTTTTTCCTATCATAAAATAATCGTTATTATTGAGGGAGCTTGCTCCGCCGAATAACTGGACACGAAGATCGCTTTTCTGGCAGCCGTAGGATTTTATCATTTTTGTAATCAGCAACGGGACACCAATAGTAGCAAAATAACCAGCTTTGCTTATATAGCTGCTGGCATCTCTGTGATCGGGAAGAACAACATGAACCATTCCTGCGCTCGAGGTGACCGGACAAAAGACAGTAACACCTACACAGGTGGCCAAGGCAAATGTTTTTATGATATCATTCGGCTTATTTGATGTTGCCATATCGCCGACTCCAATAATGAGTTCCATAATTTTTACCGTAACATAGCACATAACAGGCCGGGTATTTTTTGAAGGGGAGCCTGCTGAACAACCGCACCAACATCATAAGCAACTTTTGGCATACCGTATACAACACTGGATGCCTGATCCTGACCAATGGTCCTGGCACCGCTGCGCCGCATTGATAAAAGCCCCTTTGCACCGTCATAGCCCATGCCGGTCAGTATGACACCAATGGCATTTTCTCCGCATTCCTTGGCAACAGAGTGGAACAATACATCGACAGAAGGGCAGTGACCATTCACTTTTTCACCCTGAAATGCTTCTATTTTATATTTGTCTGCTATTCTTTTTATGGTTATGTGCTGATCGCCCGGAGCTATCAGTATCTTTCCCGGCTCAAGATAATCACCCGTTGCCGCTTCCTTTACAGAAAACGGAGTCAGTGAATTCAGACGGTCAGCAAACATCTTAGAGAACAGCGGCGGTATATGCTGTACGATGACCATGGCGGGCATCTGTGCCGGCAGCTGTTTTAAGAGTGCGCTGATTGCTTCGGTTCCGCCTGTCGATGCACCTATGGCAATTATCTTCTTCTGATCAAAAGAATGCGAACCGGTAACTGATTCCGCATGTTCCGATGAACTGGTAACAATTTTTGCGCCGTTCACGGTCTTGACTTTATTGATCAGGTCGCGGATAAAGCTCTCAACACTTTGTGCGGACTGGACATTCGGCTTGGTCACAAAATCTACAGCACCTGCGTCCATTGCGTCAAATACAGCGGAACTGACTGAGCTGACTACGATGGTCGGAACAGGATACTGCGGAAGCAATCTTCGTATGAACTCGATACCGTTCATTTTTGGCATCTCAACATCACATGTGATTACGTCCGGTTCGAATTCCAGAATTTTGTCTCGTGCATCAAATGGATCCTCTGCCTTTGCAACAACATCAATCATAGGGTCTGTTGAAATACCCCGGGATAATACCTCTCGAAAGACAAGGCTGTCATCTATAATTAGAACCTTGATTTTTTTTCCCATATAAAACTCCTTTTCTGATCAGGCTTTTCGATATATGGCAGGGCTTATATACTTGAAGGCCGAGGTTTCACGATTAATGGATTCAGAATGGCCGATAAAAAGATAACCGCCTGGCTGGAGTGAATCATAAAGCTTTTGGATAACCGCGTCTTTTGTCGGTAAATCAAAATAGATCATGACATTGCGGCAGAAAATAACATGGAACTTCTTTTTAAATGGATAGATCTCCTCCATCAGATTGAATTTCCTATATAGAACTTCGTGTTTCATCCGTTCGGTCACAACATAGGAATTATCTGTGTACTGCTTAAAATACTGGGATTTCCATATGGCTGGCAAAGGGGCGATCTGCTCTTTGCTGTACACGCCTTTTTTTGCTTTTTCCAGAACATTACCGGAGATATCGGTGGCAAGGATCTTAGTATCCCAGAACATTTTTTCCTTTGAAAAGAACTCATCGATAAGCATGGCAATGGTATAAGCCTCTTCACCGGATGAACTCGCGGCACACCAGACCCGCAGATCCTTATCATGGACCGTTGACTTCAGATAAGGAAGCACAACATCGCGGAAGTAATAGAAATGCCCTGTTTCCCGCATGAAATAAGTATGGTTCGTCGTTATTTTATCAACAAGCGTGGGACCTGCCTGACCGGTCTTGTCCTTTACCAGATACTCGTAATACTGTGTAAATGTCTGAAAGCCCAGGTCAGTCAGAACGTGCTGCAGACGACCGACGAGCAATGATTGCTTTTCATCCTTTAGGTGAATCCCAAAATGAATTTCTATATAGCTGGCCAGCTGATGGAATTCCTGCTGTGTTATATTTGTCACGGTGCATCTCTCTTTTCTCTGTTATAGGTTGATTTTTAGCAATAATTCGGTTTATTTATGAACTTTCAGTTTTTGTAAGTAAGTCAAGCTCATCATCTTCCAGCAGCTTCTCACAATCAAGGATCAGAACGACCTCTTCGGCAGTCTTTCCTATTCCTTTGATGTATTTTTTTTGATTTTTACTAATGTCCGGAGGGGGCACTATCTCCTGTTCGGGGATAGAAAGCACCTCTGAAACAGAATCAACGATCATGCCGATGGATATGTCATGGATATCGATAACGATAATACATGTGCGGTCATCATACTCTGTCTCCTGTTTCTTAAAACGGATACGTACATCCATCACAGGTATGATTTTACCGCGAAGGTTAATAATGCCTTTTACGTATGCCGGCAGCTCAGGCACCTCTGTTATTGGCTGGATACCAACAATTTCCGTGATGTATGCAATTTCAATACCATATGATTCTACACCAAGCAGAAAAGTCAGATATTTACCTTTCTGTGTATCCTCCTCAAATAAATCCAGCACTGCTTCATTCTTCATCCCATCATCTCCTTACCTAGTGGTTGTATTGAATATAATCAGGAATACAACAGTCATCAGAGACCATCAACATTGGTGATCAGACTGCCGACATCTATTATCAGACTGATGTTACCGTCGCCTAGCAGGGTACAGCCGCCAAGCCCTGTAATTCTTTTTTTCCTCTTAATATAATTTGGTAAAGCTTTTACAACGACCTGCTGCTGACCAAGCAGCTCGTCGGCAAAGATGCAGCAGCTTTTTCCGTCATGTTCCACCATGATCAGGATGCCCTCGGTAAAATCAGTTATACTTGTTTCCACATGATACTGCCGGTGCAGGCGGAGGATCGGATAACACTGGCCGCGGACCATGATCATCTCATTGCCGTTGGGATCTACGAGCAGATTGTCCACAACAGGACGGAAGGATTCTTTGATTGCGGTAATCGGGATGGTATATCTTGAATTTCCGACCTTTAAATTCATGCCGTCAATGATGGCAAGCGCTAACGGGATCTTTTAGGTAATGGTCGTCCCAACATCTTCTGTACTGTCAACAATGACAGAACCACCGACAGATTCCAGATTCTTGACAACAACGTCCATACCGACACCCCGGCCGGAATATTCGGTAACAGCCTCCTTGGTCGAAAAACCCGGCAGCAGGATGAGAGAATACACTTCCTGATCCGTGATTTCTGCATCTGGCTTGTCGATAAGTCCGTGGCTTCTCGCTTTTGACAGGATTTTATCCCGCCGCAGGCCTTTTCCGTCGTCTTTGATCAGGACCAGAACGTCGCTGCCGGAGTTCTTGGCTTCCAGCGTAACTTTTCCGACCCTGTCCTTACCCTTTTCAAGTCTTTCGGTGGTATCTTCAATTCCATGATCCAGTGCATTACGGATAACATGCATCAGAGGGTCAGAAATACTTTCAATTATATTTTTATCGACCTCAGTTTCTTCTCCGATCAGCTCCAGTGCAACTTCCTTGCCAAGCTTTTTGCACATGTCGCGTGTGATGCGCTGCATCTTCATAAATGTGGTCGACAACGGAACCATACGTATCGACATGACCATATCCTGAAGCTCGCTGGTGATTTTATGCAGCTGTCTTGCAGACTTTTGAAAGTTATCAAGCTCAAGATCCTGAATAGCAGGGTTCTGTGTGACCATAGCCTCAGCGATGACCATCTCTCCGACAAGATCCATCAGACGGTCAAGCTTTTCAACATTTACACTGATAAAGGACTGGCTCGATGCGCTCCCTTCAGTGCCGGCTGACGGTGCATGTACAGGTGCCAATGGCTGACCTGAAGACGGCAGAGAAGGTTGCGAGGTATCTTTGTCCGCTTCCTTTGAAATCTTCGGAATCTGAATCGGTTCAGTCACAGGTTTGGTCTTTGTGTAGAACTGTTGAAATTCATCATCACTTTCAAGCTGCACAAGTGTCAGCTGACGCAAGAAAATGGTTTTCATCAGCATATCATAGATCTCATCATAGGATTTTTCCGTTATAAGATATAAGTCAAACCCATGCTCACGAATGTAGACAGAACTATCTTCGTTCTCAATGATATCAGCAGGAATATGATAAACTTCCTTTGCATGCTCCTTCATGTTATGAACAATGGTGTAACCGCGGATGTTCTCCATTTCACAGCCTTCCTGAAAGAGAATATTCGCCTTGAACATATTTTTATAATCCGGTTTTGCACTTTTATCGGTGGAAATATAGTACTGCTGTTTTTGCTGGGGCTGAGGACGTGCTACAACAGCATCTTTTGGCAGACCGGCCTTCAAAGCATTCAGAAATTCTTTGATTTCCTCTATAATTTCCGTGGGGTTTCCGTCCGCATTATCTCCGCTTTTGATTTTAACGACTTCGACCTTGATAAAATCAAGAACCTCCAGAACAAGATCTGTTAGTGTGGAATAATCAACATCAGCTGGTTTTTGCTCACGGATATAATAAAAGAGGTCTTCAATGGTGTGTGCAAGAGAGGAGATACCATTAAAAAGCATCATGGCAGAAGAACCCTTGATCGTATGCATAAATCTGAAAATCTCATTCACATCGGTTTCAGAGTACTTTCCTGATTTTTCACTTGCTATTACAACCCGCTCTAACTGTTCGAGCTGCTGGTTTGTTTCGAAAATATACATCTCAAGCATAGGTTCATTAATTGTAAACTCCGCCATGGTTTTCCCCTTTCAGACACGTTTATATGACAGTAGACTGCGTCACACAAGCTAAATATGAAATCAACACCGAACGCTTGCTGATATGAAATGTAAAGAATGCGAAATAATGAAATATATCACGATAATCACGTTAAGAAATGTTAAAAATATTATATACAAAAAGGAAGCTTATGTCAATCGAAACAGCAATTACAACAAAGTAATGTCACGCAAGATGCATATTCATAAATAAATATACAGACATAGCGATAAATGTATATTGAAATCACGAAAAAGGAATAAGGGATTCTTGTTAGACACTATTGCCCATAAAGTTATGCCATGTTAGAATATAGGATGGTCAGAGAACAATGGACATAAAACAATAAAAAGAAGGTTTGTTCTAGTCAGCTGAAGAATAGAAAGCAATGAAACAAAGAGAGGAATAGTATGAATATTATATTTATCAGACATGGTGATCCTGATTATGCAAAGGATTCTCTGACAGAAAAGGGTTTTCGGGAAGCAGCGCTCCTAACTAGCAGAATCGACCGCATAGAGGTTACGAAATTTTACAGCTCGCCGCTTGGCAGAGCAAAAGAAACGGCAAGAATTGCCATGAGGAACACAGGGAAGGAAGCAGAGATCCTGCCCTTTATGAGAGAATTCCATGCACCGATCGTAAATCCGCACACCGGTAAAATGCACGTACCCTGGGATTTCATGCCGGACTACTGGACGGAAAAGGAAGAGCTTTATGATGCAGATTTATGGCGGTACAGCGATGTTATGAAGTCAGGAAATGCAGCAGAGGAAAGTATAAGAGTAACAAGAGAATTTGATGAACTGCTGCAGACCTATGGCTACTTTCGTAAAGGGAAATATTATGAGGCAAAGCCGGGCAGTGATGCGACCATTGTGATCTTTTGCCACCTTGGAGCACAATTTCTGATCCTTGCCCATCTGATGTCCATATCTCCCGTGATCCTGTGGCAGAGCTGTTTTGTAGCACCGTCTTCTGTTACAGTGGTATCCTCAGAGGAAAGAATAGAGGGAAAGGCAGCTTTCCGATGCAGAAAGATCGGAGATACGTCCCATCTGTATGCAGGCGGGGAACCAGATTCTGACTCAGGTCTTTTCTCCAGAAACACCATTCAGGTATAATAAAGACAGAAAATTTATAAATCATTCTGTGTGTCATCATATGAAGATATGAAAAGTCATCTAAAAAGTGATAACCATAAAAAAGCGGTAAGCATCTGAAAACGTGTCCCACATACGTTTCAAAGGCTTACCGCATTTATTTTTTTTATAGAATCATTAAAATTAGGTTACAAAACTGCACCCGTAATTTATTTTTGCAGCATACTTGCTTCCCAGCAGGAAGGAGGGGTAAGTCCGAAAATCTCTGCTACGGTAGGAGCAACGTTGGCAAGTCCAAAAGCACCTTCCTTTAATGAATAGGTGGTCGTCTTATCATAAATGATGAAAGGAACAGGATTTAAAGAATGAGCGGTACGAATCTGCAGCTCGCCCTTTTTATTCTTTTCTGCCATTTCATCTGCATTGCCATGATCTGCGGTGATCACCATAATGTAACCATGCTTATCGCAGACCTTCATAAGTCTTGCAAGAGAAAGGTCAACGGACTCAACGCCGACAATGGTCGCATCCATGCTGCCGGTGTGTCCGACCATGTCGCCATTCGGATAATTGCAGCGTACAAAATCGTACTTTTCTGATGCAAGAACAGCAAGCAAGTCATCGGTAATATCAGCTGATTTCATCCAGGGACGTTCGTCAAAGCTGACTCTGTCAGAAGGAATCTCCTTGTAGGTCTCTAATGTCTCACTGAATTTACCGCTCTTGTTACCATTCCAGAAGTATGTCACATGACCATATTTCTGTGTTTCTGATACAGCATACTGCGTAAGCTTGTTAGCGATCAAAAGCTCTGACAGGGTGTTTGTGATTTCCGGAGGATTGACAAGGAAGCGCTTTGGAAGCTTTAAGTCTCCGTCATACTGAAGCATGCCTGCAAAGGTCACATCCGGTCTGCTGCCACGGTCAAAGTATGGCATCTCATCGTTATCAAAAGCCATAGAAAGCTCGATCGCACGATCGCCGCGGAAGTTGAAGAAGATAACGCTGTCTTTGTCAGCGATCTTACCGACAGGTGCGCCATCCTTTGCAATAACAAAAGCAGGAAGATCCTGATCGATCACACCAAGTTCAGCGCGGTAGCTTTCAACGGCTTCTGCAGCTGTTGCAAATTGCTTTCCAAGTCCAAGCACATGAGTATCCCAGCCGATCTTGACCATATTCCATTCAGCCTGATAGCGATCCATGGTAACCTTCATACGTCCGCCGCCGCTTGCGATCTTACCGTCAAAGGAAGCGTCGTTGCAGGCTGCCAATGCGTCTTCCAGCTGCTGAATATATTCAAGGGCACTGGTTGCCGGCACATCACGGCCGTCCAGCAGAATATGAGCGCGAACCTTTGATACCTTGTCTTTCTTGGCCTGATTGATCATGCTGATCAGATGAGCGATATTGGAATGAACATTACCATCGGATAAAAGTCCGATAAAATGTAAGGTACTGTTATTGGTAACACAGTTTTCTGTAATTTCCTTCCAGGAATCTGAGACATACATCTTCCCGCTGCTGATGGATTCATTAACAAGCTTTGCACCCTGGGAATAGATCTGACCGCAGCCAAGTGCGTTGTGACCGACTTCACTGTTGCCCATGTCATCATCGGAAGGAAGACCGACAGCGTCTCCATGAGCTTTGAGACGTACATTTGGGTAATTGGCAAGGAGTTTGTCAAGAACAGGAGTGTTAGCGGTTCCTACAGCATCACCGATACCGGAGGTGCTGAAGCCGATGCCGTCCATAACAACGAGTAATACTTTTTTCTTCATAGTTTTCTCCATTTCTACTATGCTTTACGCATAATCCTTCATAAGTCGTGCAAGAAATCTTATTTTGCCACGATATTTAAAATTCTGCCCTTTACATAAATCTGTTTAACGATGGTCTTTCCGTCGAGAATAGTACTTATGGCAGGAATCTCATGTGCTTTTTTAATTACGTTTTCTTCAGTCTCTTCCGGCTCGATTACGAGTGCTGCTTTGATCTTACCATTGATCTGGATAACGATCTCAACTGTCGCCTCCACTGTCTTTGCTTCGTCCCATAACGGCCAGGAAGCCTGATATACTCTGCCGCCAAAGGAAAGTGTCTCCCATAATTCTTCTGTTACATGAGAAGCAACAGGATTCAGGAGCAAAAGCAATGTCTTATACTCGCCTCTTGTAATTCGCTCCAGACGATAACATTCATTGACAAAGCTCATCATGGCAGCAATTGCAGTGTTGAATTTCAGACTTTCAAAATCCAGCGATACCTTTTTAATAGTCTGATGCAGCTTGGTTTCAAGCTCTTTAGAGAAGCCTTCTTCGTCAGTAAGAAGATCCTGCAGCTTCCAGACACGCTCTAAGAATCTGCGGCAGCCAGATACACCTTCCATAGACCAGGCAGCGCTTAAGTCAAAGGCTCCGATGAACATTTCGTAAGTACGAAGGGTGTCTGCACCGAACTCACTAACCACATCATCCGGGTTGATGACATTTCCCCTGGATTTTGACATCTTTTCACCGTTCTCACCAAGGATCATACCATGAGAGGTACGCTTCTGATAAGGTTCCGGTGTGTTCACATATCCAAGATCATAAAGTACCTTATGCCAGAAACGGGAGTATAAAAGATGGAGCGTCGTATGCTCCATACCACCGTTGTACCAATCGACCGGCATCCAGTAATCGAGTGCTTCCTTGCCTGCAAAGGCCAGGTCATTCATTGGATCGATGTAACGCAGGAAGTACCAGGAGGAACCAGCCCACTGCGGCATGGTATCTGTCTCGCGGACAGCAGGGCCGCCGCATTTTGGACAGGTCGTGTTCACCCAGTCGGTCATTGCCGCAAGCGGAGATTCTCCGTTATCTGTAGGCATATAGCTTTCCACTTCGGGTAAAAGCAGCGGAAGTTCTGATTCGGGAAGCGCTACCTGTCCGCATTTTTCACAGTGTACGAGCGGAATCGGTTCTCCCCAGTAACGCTGACGGGAGAATACCCAGTCACGAAGCTTATAGTTTGTTTTCTTTGTACCAATGCCCTTTTCAGTCAGCCAGGCTGTAATCTTTTTCTTGGCATCAGCAACTTCCAGACCGTTCAGAAACTCAGAGTTAACTAAAATACCTGTCTCTGTATTCGTAAAGGCAGCTTCATCCACTCTGCCGCCGGCTACAACTTCAATGATCGGGAGATCGAATTTTTTGGCAAAATCCCAGTCTCTTTCATCATGAGCGGGAACTGCCATAATAGCCCCTGTTCCATACGTCATAAGGACGTAATCTGAAATCCAGATCGGAATCTCTTTGCCGTTGACAGGATTGACAGCCGTCAGTCCCTTGATGCAGACACCGGTCTTATCCTTTGCCAGCTCGGTACGTTCAAAATCTGATTTTTTAGCGGCATTGTTACGATACTCGATCAGTTCCTCGTAATTTTTGATCTCGTCTTTATATTTGTCAACAAAAGGGTGCTCGGGGGAGATGACCATGTAGGTCGCACCAAATAAGGTGTCAGGACGGGTGGTATAAACGCGGAGCGTATCTTCTTTTCCTGCCAGGGTAAAGTCGACCTCTGCACCTTCGCTCTTGCCGATCCAGTTCTTCTGTGAAATCTTGACACGGTCAATATAATCGACCTGGTCAAGATCAGTGATGAGCTTTTCTGCGTATTCAGTAATCTTCAGCATCCATTGCTTACGAACTACACGTACGACTTCACTGCCGCAGCGCTCACAGACACCGCCGACAACTTCTTCGTTCGCAAGTCCGACTTTACAGGAGGTGCACCAGTTGATCGGCATCTCTGCTTTGTAGGCAAGACCTTTTTCAAACAGCTTTAAGAAGATCCACTGGGTCCAGCGATAGTAGTTTGGATCGGTCGTGTTGATTTCTCTAGACCAGTCAAAAGAATATCCCAGAGATTGCAGCTGTTCCTTGAATCTCTTGATATTGTTTTCCGTTACGATCTTTGGATGGATATGATTCTTGATAGCATAGTTCTCGGTGGGAAGTCCGAAAGCATCCCAGCCCATCGGGTACAATACATTATATCCCTGCATACGGCGCTTTCTGGCTACAATATCCAGAGCTGTATAAGGGCGCGGATGTCCGACATGAAGACCCTGGCCGGACGGGTACGGAAATTCGACCAGAGCATAGTATTTTGGCTTGCTGGTGTCGGTTCCGACAGTAAAAGCTTTTTCGTCTTCCCAGACCTTCTGCCACTTCTTTTCAATAACCTTCGGGTTATATAATACTGACATAACGATTCTCCTTTTTGCTCAAACTGAGCGTATTTTTCTTTTTTTGTGAATTTTTTCGAAATAAAAGCCCCTTCGCCTCAAGCCTAGAGACGAAAAGGCCAGATCACTTTTCGCGGTACCACTCTAGTTCAGGGAATGAAATAACATTCTCCTGCACTTTCGCTTTCTGTAACGGGAATTCCCGCCGAAATCTACTGTTTGTTCAACTTCGGGGCTCCAAGGCGAGTTCAGAAACATACCGTGCCATCTTTCACCGGGTAATGGCTCTCTGCAACGGAATCTGTTTTTTACTGCTCCTTATCAAGGCTTTTTCACTATAGGTGTATTTTACCATGAAATCCAGCAATGTCAACAGTTTATGTGGGTAAAATAGATTCAGAGGTTGACGTTATCTGGCATTGCGCTTATATTAATAAGAAGACTGCGGCAGTGAAGGTAAGTTTTATGCTGCCAGGACAGAATGGAGAAAAGTTATGATATTTGAAACACATGCACACTATGACGATGAAGCATTTGACAAGGATAGAGAGGAACTTTTTTTATCAATGCAGGAACAGGGAATCGGTACGATAGTAAATGTCAGTGCCAGTCTGCAGTCGATGAAAGCCACAATAATACTAGCGGAAAAATTTCCTTTTGTATATGGTACTGTCGGGATTCATCCGAGTGAGATAAAAGATATGAACGAGGATGTTCTGCAGCAGATGAAGGAAGATGCCAAAAATAAAAAGATAGTGGCGATCGGAGAGATCGGGCTTGATTATTACTGGGATGATACACAGAAGGAAATACAGAAATACTGGTTCGAAAAGCAGCTCGCACTAGCCGTGTCCTTAGACCTGCCAGTCATCATACACAGCCGTGATGCAGCAGAAGATACCCTGCTGATTTTAAAAAGGTTCCATGAAGAGACAAAGGCAGAGGGAAAGAGGCTACGCTGTGTGATCCACTGTTATTCGTATTCTGAAGAAATAGCAAAAGAGTTCATAAAAATGGGCTTCTATCTTGGTATTGGAGGCGTTGCGACCTTTAAAAATGCCAGAAAACTGAAAGAAACGATTAAAAGCATGCCGCTCGAGAGACTGCTCCTTGAAACAGACAGTCCCTACCTGGCACCGGAACCATACAGAGGAAAGAGAAACTGTTCACTTTACCTGAGAGAAGTAGCCAAAGCAGTTGCCGATCTGAAAGAAACAGAGGTAGAAACTATTATAGAAGTAACAGAAAAAAATGCGAAAGAATTCTATAAGATCAATTCATAAATCCTTCGTAAATCCTTCGCAAATCGATCAGCAGAACTCTTCGTAAACCATGCAGCATTTTATTTGCAAATCGATCTGCAATTCAATTCATTTTGGAAAGCCGCTCTCCTATGGCATCAGAGAGTGCCGCAAACTGTGCCAGAGACAAAGCTTCTCCGCGGATCGTCTCTGAAAAACCACAGCTTTCGATACAGGAGGCGATGTCTTCCTTGGAAAGCGGTATCTCGGGAAAATTGTTGATTGCATTGACAAGTGTCTTTCTGCGCTGGTTAAAGGCAGCACGGATGATACGAAACATCAGGGCACTGTTCTTAACCTGAACAGGTCTGTCTTTATGAAGCGTCAGACGGATGACTGCAGAAGCAACATTTGGTCTTGGCATAAAACAGTTCTGCGGAACATTGGCAGCAAGGTACGGTTCTGCATAATACTGGACAGCAAGTGTTATGGCACCAAAATCCTTGGTTCCCGGCTTTGCCTTTAAACGGTCTGCAACCTCTTTTTGAACCATGACCGTTATGCTCTGCAGCGGCAGGTCGGATTCAAGCAGCTGCATAAGGATAGGGGTTGTTATATAATAGGGAAGATTGGCAACCACTTTGACTGAGCGGCCTTTTCCTTTTTCCTGTATCAGGGCCTGTACATCATAATCCAGAATATCGGCATTGATGACGGTAACGTTATCATAGGAAGCCAGGGTATCAGCAGTCAGAATAGGAAGAAGGTTCTTGTCGATCTCAATGGCAGCGACTTCGCCGGCAGCTTCACAAAGATACTGCGTGAGTGTTCCTATGCCCGGACCGATTTCGATAACAAAGTCATCCTTTGTAATCTCTGCAGAAGCAATGATCTTTTCAAGAACATGCGTGTCGATCAGAAAGTTCTGACCAAAGCGCTTTTGAAAGGTGATTCTGTATTTATTCAGGATTTCGATTGTGTTCTGCGGATTGCCAAGGGTAGCCATTTTGTTCTCGCTTTCATATTTATTAGAGATATCTTATCATAGAAATTATAGAATGACAATGAGAAAGGAACCATGCCGTGCACTACGTACAATGCAGGAAACTGGATATAAATAAGTTACGAAAGATCAGGCAGCTGGAAGAGACTTGTGCTGCAGCAGACAATCGGCTTAAACCGATTGAAATTGTTAAAAACTACAGGAACCTCTATGCAGGCGCAGACTGTTTTTTTCTGTGCTATCAGTCAGACAGGCTGGTCGGCTTTCTCCAGCTGTTCTTTCCGGACGAAGAGGCTGAACTGACAGTTCTTGTAGATCCTGCGTTCAGGCAGAAAGGGATATTTAAAAATCTTCTGGCCATGGCCGCGGCGGAGCTTGAGCTTTTTTACGTCTCTGTACTTCGCTGTTATCCTCCTTTTGCTGGCGATGAACAAAACAGACGGGCAGGAACCATACAGGCGCTGCAAAAAACTGGATGGACACTGGAATCCACAGAGCTTGTTATGCGCTTCGATATGTATAACAAATTAAGTTCCGTAAAGGAAGACACATCACTTGTTTTAACTCTTTCACAGAGAAAGCACATACAGGCAATATCAGAACTGGAGGCAGAGCTGTTTGGCAAGGGAGAAGAAGGAAAGATGCTTTTTCAGGAGGAGCTGCAGAAAGAAGCTGCAGTATGCTATGTGCTGCTTTTAGACAGCAAAGTTATCGGAGCCTGTTGTATACATGAAGGGGATCGGCAGGATTTTTTGTTTGGTGTGGTACTTGATGAAAAAAGAAGGGGTAAAGGTCTTGGAAGCTATATGCTTTCAGAACTGCTGAAAATAAGAAAGACCTGCAAAAAACCAATATGCCTGCAGGTCAGTGAGCAAAATACAAGTGCAGTCGCACTGTACAAAAAATTTGGTTTTAATGTCGTGCAGCAGCAGGAGGTCTATCTTTTTACCCGTCTGCGCTCATACCATTGAAAGGACAGGATAAAGAAAAGAATGGCAAGCCCTGTCACCACCAACCGATTGATGATAAGGGTCCCAAGATGATCCCGGAAGCTTTCGTAACCACCAAGTGTCGAATGACGAATGGCAAGTGCGGTGTTATAGTCTCCTGTATCAGCAGTCGAACCAAGAGAAAAGATCCAGAGTGCTGCCTGGATGGGTAATGCCAGCCAAAGCTTAGACAGTAAGGTGATCAACAGGTTCAAGGTTATGGTGAATAAAAGAGAAGGAAGCAGCCAGGTAATCGGAGTAATAAGGAACATAAAAAGAGAAAGACTGGTTTTTGTGCCGGAAGATACAGCATACTGCACCATAGCGGCAATCGCAGCAAGCATAACAGGCGTGAACAGCATAACGGTCATGGCTATGGTCTTAGCAGCCAGGATCACTGCAGAAGAATGAGTAGAAGCAGCATATGAATCCTCCTGCTTCATGCGGATATCCTTTCTTAGATACAGCACGATCAGGAAGCTTGTAAAAAATATGATGAGGGTACCATAAGAATCAGAAAATACTCTTGCAAAGGCAGCAGGGTCTGTCTGAATACCATCTGTTTCTGAAACAGTAACAGCAGGAAGATACTGCAGCAGGTAAAATACAGGAATCATAAGAGTATAGCCAAAGTAAAGCAGACTTTTTACAAAATACAGGCATTCGGTTTTAATTAATTGCGGCATGGAGAGATCAATCCTTTCTTTACTTAATGCAGTATTATACAGGGTAAGCACTATTTACGATGAAAAAGCTTTGTTATCAGAGAAAAGCCTTCTCTTTCTGCTGAAGTCAATCGTACTTCCACGCTGGACAGAACAATGAAAAATGCAAGGGTAAAAATTAAAAGATAGGAACTGCCGTAGCTGTGAACATACAGATATACTGAAATAGCACCAAGCAGTGTCAGAATATATAGAAAGATCCGTATGATCAGCTTTCTTGCGAATGCCTGTTCCTCATGCCGGGTTTTTTCTTTTTCTTCAGTTTTTGATGCGCCAAGATTCTTTAAATTAATGGATGGCATAGTAACTCCTTTCAAATCAGAGGTAGTTTTAAGTATAGCATTGTAACGCCCTGTTTTCAATATCAATAAGAATCGCTTGTTTTTTTAGGACAGTATGGTATCCTAGTAGTATACGCAAAACAGGCAAAGTCACACCTTCTGATAAAGAGCAGGCAGTACAGGAAATGCAGATTTGTTCAAACTTGATATGTGCAGTAAAAAGCACAGGAATGAGGAAACTATGAGCATAGGGACAGATAACAAAAATGGGTACATGCTGAATGGATTACTGGCTTTAAAGGGTTATGACTGGTGGTGGCATTCATTTACCGGCATCAATGCAAAAACAGGAGAGGAAAAGTCATTCTTTATAGAGTATTTTGTTATGAATCCTGCAAAAAAACAGGATAGACCTGTATTTGGCAACGACAAGAAGAGCCCCTCCTATATGATGGTAAAAGCAGGCTGCTGGGGAAAAGATGCCAGGCAGATCCACCGTTTTTTTGGAATCAATGAAATGGAGAGTGATAAGAGCGAGCTGCGGGTCGTTGCCGGTGATTGTTTTCTTTCGGAATCTGTAATCAAGGGAAATGTTACGGTTACACAAGAGGATGCAATGAACCGACAGGAGCTTATGAGTGATGCAGGCTCCATGAGCTGGCTGCTGCAGATAGAAAAACCGATTTCGTTTGATGTCGGGTACGGGAGCTCAAAGCTGCTCCGTAATATCAATGCTTTCGAGATGTACTGGCATGCGCAGGGAATGAAAGCGACATACAGCGGAACAGTCTATCTGGACCAGGAACGGTACCAGGTCACGCAAGAAACCTGTTACGGTTATGCCGATAAGAACTGGGGCAGTAATTTTACAAAGCCATGGATCTGGCTGAGCAGCAATGATCTGGTCAGTGTTCTATCCGGGCAGCAGTTAAAGAACTCTGCTTTTGATATAGGCGGCGGGTGTCCGAAGGTATTCCATATTCCGCTGAAACAAAAGCTGCTTACCTGCTTTTCCTATGAAGGTACAAAGTACGAATTTAATTTTTCAAAATTCTGGACCTTTACCCAGACAAAATTCAGCTGCACTGAAACAGAAGAGGATATCATATGGCAGATCAGGACGGCTAATACAAAAGGTGCGATGAAGATCAAAGCAGTCTGCTCAAAAAAAGATATGCTTCTTATGCGCTATGTTGCACCGGATGGGTCTGTCAAACATCCAAGACTTTGGAATGGCGGTACCGGTGATGCTTATATCAGGCTTTACAAACGAAGATTTGGATTGCTGAAATTGCTTGATGAGATCGTTGCCGGCCACGTAGGCTGTGAATACGGAGAATAAAGAAGAAGTCAAAAGGATAAGAAACCAAAAGGACAAAGAATAAAGCTCTGTAAAAGCTTACTCTGTACCCCGCAGACTGACATGCTGAAAGTGAGGATGAGCAACATCAAGGAAATGCAAAAGATCTTCTTTTGAACAGGCATGAAGGTCATGGCCGATCAGATCACCGGAATCCTTGAAAGACTGCAGATAATAATGAGATGCGCCATGCAGCCACTGACCAATGGCTTCCATATCTGACAAAGAATGAAATTCCTGAACGAGTGTAGTTCTGAATTCGTAAGCAGTGGATGATTTCATGAGAAGAGCTGTGCTTTCTTTCACAGGTTCCAGATCAATATGTGCGAGCCCGCAGGTCAGAGCATATTTTTCAGGGGAATTTTTGATATCCATTGCTGTCATGTCAAGCAGACCCTGCTCCAATAAACGATACAGAACATCAGGATTGGTGCCGTTAGTGTCAAGTTTTACGGCAAAACCCAGCTCACGTATTTTTTTTATAAATTCTTCAAGGCCTTGATGAAGGGTGGGCTCTCCGCCGGATATACAGACACCCTCCAGGACACCTCTGCGCTTTTTAAGAAAATCAAAAATTTCAGGATCAGAGATAACCGGCTGGGTGTCTGGGCAAAGAACCAGAGAGGCATTATGGCAGAAGGGGCAGCGGTAGTTACAGTGACCTGTAAACAAAAGACAGGCAAGCTTCCCCGGGTAATCCAGTAAGGTAAGTTTATTAATTCCGTGGATCTTCATGCTCTGTTTCCTCCCGATACAGTTGCTTCTCGATTCTGTTCCTGGTTCTCAGCTGTGAAAAAAAATCCTGAAGGACTTTTGTGCATTCTTCCTGCAGAACACCGGTCTCCAGCTCGACCTGATGATTAAATTCCTTCATCTGCAGCAGGTTTAAAACAGAGCCTGCACATCCGGCTTTCTGGTTCATGGCACCTATGACCACCTTGTCGATCCGCGACTGCACAAGTGCGCCGGAGCACATCTGACAGGGTTCCAGAGTAACATACATGATGCAGCCTTCAAGGCGCCAGTCACCAAGTGCCCTGCTCGCTTTCTGTATGGCTATCATTTCTGCATGAGCCAGCGTTGTCTTGTTTTTGTTTCGTTTATTATAACCTCTGCCAATAATTCTGTCCTCATGAACAATTACGCATCCGATTGGGACTTCGCCTATGGCAGCGGCTTTTTTTGCCAGAAGCAGCGCTTTTTTCATATAGTAGGTATTCGTTTCTTTCATATTTGCAAAAACCATCCTCGTATTGATATGTCTTATCAGGCGGCGGCCAAAATTCTGCAGAGCCGCAGGCACCAAAGGGCAAAATACTGTCTGACCCCGGTATCATTATATAGGATTACGCCTTTTCTTGCAATGTCTCACCTTATTTAGTATAATGATTACGAAAATTACTATATGAATCAGAGGAGCAGTATGAAGCGTCTGTCGGTCATCTTCCTGACCATGGCAGTTCTATTATCAGGCTGCCAAAGTACAGGACAAAGTGATAATTCCACGACAATAACACCGGTCATAACATCGGTGCTTGTTACTATGCCTGCAGAGGTCAGCAACACAGCAACACCCTCACAGGAACAGATGGACACAGTGACACCTGAACCTACAAGGGAGGAAGCGACAGCAGCACCGACTGCACAAGTGAAGGATACCAGTACCCCTGTGCCGACGATTCAGCCAACCGATACAGCGGCACCAACAGCAGAGGCAGAGGTAACGGATATCCCGTCAGTGACAGATACTGTAACACCAGCGGCTACCGAACCTGCACAGCTGACATCAGCAGCAACGCAGACTCCGATTCCGACAAAAGCAGCTACAGCGACACCAAAACCGACAGCTACTGCAGTGCCCACCAAGGAACCAACCAAAGCCCCGCAAAAAACAGGTGCAATAACGTGGACCGATACCTCCTTAGAATCAGCGGTTCGCGGCGTGCTTGGAAAAGACAGCGGTACGATCTACCAGGAGGATGTAGCAGAGCTGACTACCCTTGACCTTACGAACAAAGGGATAAAGAGCATATCAGACCTGACTTATTTTACAGGACTTACCAGTCTGACTCTTGATGAGAATTCTATCAGCAGCCTGACTCCGTTGAAAGAGCTGACTAGTCTGAAAACACTTTCAGCTGGTTATAACAGTGTTTCGGATATCAGTGCGTTATCAGGACTGACAAATCTCACGGCACTCTGGCTGAATAATAATAAGATTACTTCCATAGATACGCTTGGCAAGCTGACAAAGCTGACAGAGCTTTCTTTGAATTATAACCAGATTTCTGATATTTCAGCATTGTCCAGCATGAAGAATCTCGAGACATTGCGCCTCATTGGCAATAATGTAAAAAGCCTTACAGCATTGCAGGGCTTGAGCAAGCTGATGTCAGTATGGCTCAACTGGAATTCAATCAGTGATATCAGTCCGCTGAAGAACATATCCAAGTCTGCGACGCTTAATCTTGCAGGCAATCAGATCAGTGACTGGTCACCGGTATCACATATAAAAGCTGTCATCGGGAGACCTTGACAGAATGGAAAAAAATTAGTATACTTTACATTCAGTTGTTATGTTTGAAATTTCCGTGCAGCCGGGGAGTCAGCGGTGCCCTGTACCTGCAACCCGCTATAGCAGGGGTGATATCCTGCCTAGGGCATTCACTGGCAAAGCAGCCCGTTATAAGTGATGTTGACGTTTGGGTCTTACGCAATAGGAATTCATGAACCGTGTCAGGGCAGGAATGCAGCAGCACTAAGTGAAAGCTCCTGTGTGCCGTAGGGGTGCCTGGACCGAGTTAACTGTAAAGGTAACGTTTGTTTCTGATGTTCGAAGCAGGATGCACGGATTCAATATAGATTCAGCCCGTTACGGGTCTTGCTCATGAACCGTTGGGTTGTGGGCCTTTTTTTGTTACATGGATAATCAGGGAGGACCTATGGTTGAGCAGATAAAAACGAATGCCGTTAATCATGCTGGGAAGGGCGAGATTCTTATAAAAGAAGATTCCGAGATCAGCTATGTTTGTATGGTGCTAAAGGGAAGAGTAGCTGCTGACGCAAAAGGAGCATGTATTGTTTTGCGGCCAGGCAGCTTCATTGGCATGAATGATCTGCACGTAGGGCGTTCTCTATGTAATTACACCGCGATCGATGATGTAATGTTCTATGCATTTCCAGTAAGCAGTGCAAAAAGCATCAAACAAATCATCGGAGCGAACAAAGACTATGGTGGGCTGATGGTCTATTCCATGAGCCAGTATATACAAGAGCTTACAAAGACCAGAGAAGATCTTTTGAATAAAGCACAGGAAGTATATGCATTTATCAAAGATTCCTATGAAAAATACTGCTATTTCGGTGACTCGGAAGAACTAAGATTTGTCTCGGATGACCAGTACAGGAATCTGCATTCCTATGCCAATGAGGAAGTTGTAAATGAAAGTATGCTTGCGTTTTACAATGAAGATGCCAGACTTTCACTTGATCTTCATAAGGAGTACTTTTCAGATGGCATAAATATGGTCCTTCACCATGTTGAAAGGCAGTCCCAGTTGATCAATAATCTTATTGTTGCCTGCAGGGAAGCTGCAGATTACCTGGAGCATACTTTATATATGCTTATGAATCAGGGCGATCATAATCTTTTTATGTTTACTGCTGCAATAATCATTGCTGCGGATAAGCGAAAAATTAAGAGCGACTCCATGATGGCACTGTTAGACAAGATCATTGAAAAAATCAACCGTATTGAGCTGTTCTTCCATGATAAGATCGGCAGAGTGCTGCATGTTGACAGAGAAAAGATTGAAAAAGCTTATTATGCTGTTATGACCGGAGATGATTTTATGTCTCAGGAAAAGCCGGCAACAGAAACTGTCATTACAAAAGATCACGATATTACAAAGAATCTGAAGCTTCTGGAGAACTCTCTGCAGCAGATTTTGTTCTACTCAGAATGGGAGTCTGAGAGAGCAAAATTATTCAGCGAGCTGATAGAAGCTTTTGGCAAGCTTTCGGATAAGCATTCAACAGAGGAGAATGTCAGAAAGCTGCGTCATGCAATTGCGAAAGAATTCTATCTATTATATAGTACTGTGTTCATTAAATCCTGTAAAGTGCCGACCGAATCAAAAGCAGTACAGCTTTTTCTTGATTTTTGTTTTCTTGATGAGAGACTTTTTACAGAAGCACAGCTCATTGAGCTATGTCAGATGGAGAAAGAAGAACAGACGCTTCCCTGCCAGGTGTTTACCATACATGAGTGGCTGAAATTAGTCATGGAAGGGAAAAAAGAACCTTCAAAAAGTGAATTTGACATGGATTTTGTCGAGACTGTGCGTGATATGAAAAAGCGCAAGGTCATGTCGGATGAGGAACTTAAAAAATATGCAGAGAACCCAGTGAATCGTGTTGAGTTTGAGATTCTTAATATGTTTGCCCTGAATCATCGCCTTGCTAATGGAAATATTTCGTTATTCGTACCTTTTTTATACAGCGAGGGTATTAACTGGGCGTTTTCTTCCTCTAAAATAACAAAAAAATCTATCAATGCTGTGATCGAAAAAATGCTTCAGATCGATCCTACTGTATTTTATCATGAAGTCATGTATACAGATGCAGAAAAACGCATTGCAAAAGAATACATAACAAAACAGATATTTCCAGACATCATCATTCTGCCGACGAACGGAACCAATGGCATTATGTGGCAGGAGATAACAGGGAAAAGAAGAGATTCCAAGGGACGTTTCTTGTTCCCGCAATTTTTTGAAGGGAATCTGGAAGAAGCTGTTATACAGGTGCTGGGAAAATTCAGATGGGAAATGTGCCGTACAGAGCAGGGTACAGCCTGGAACAATATACAGATCAAATCACTGACTTCTGAATACTGCGATTATCTGCAGTTCTATAAAAAGAACAGAGAACTGTCGGAAGAGCGTAAGGAAAAGCTGAAGCTTCAGCTTGTAAAGGCAAGAGGAAACAGCAGAGAAGCCTTTGTACTTGATTACGAAATCTGGATCATGAACGAAGCGTTTGGGGCGATTCGTCTGAATAAAGTCGCAAGAGAGATTATTGCTACCTACTGTCCGTTTTCAAAAGCGATACGAAAGTCGATTGAAGCACAGCCGATTTTTGAAGAAGCAATGGCAAGATTCAACAGAAACACATCGAAAAAGCTTTATGAGCTGGAGCTGCGCCATCATGCGCTGGAACGTGAAAAGATCGAGATTCCGCAGGTCATGATGCAGACCTATCAATATTACAAGAATATGTAATTCATTTATCAGGCATGAACATGTCGGTCAATCGGGGGGATGACGGTAATGGAGAGTTATTACAACATAATAAAAATCAACAAAATAAAAAAATTACTGGAATCTGAACAAAAGGAAGAGGCTTATAAGCTGGCTTTGACCATTGCACCTGAGAAAATAAAGAATGTAATGGATATGATCACACTGGCAGATGCATTTTCACAGAACAAGGAGTATAAAAAAGCAAAGGATCTTTTCTGGAAGGTGTACGAAAAAACCGGATCCAAAAGAGCCCTTTCCCAGATGCTGCATCTGTCGATAAAATCACATGAAATGATAGAAGCCAAACAGCTTCTGAAAAAATTCGAAGCAGCTGCGCCGGAGGATTCTTACCGTCTGATTTTCCGCTTTCAGATTGAAAAACTTATGCAGGCTCCCAATGCTGCGCTGATTGAGACCCTGGAACAGCTGAAGGCTGAAGACTACATGGAACACTGGGCTTATGAGCTTGCAAAGCTTTATCATAAAGAAGGTGACAAAGAAAAGTGTATCAGAGAATGCAATGACATCATTCTCTGGTTTGGTGAAGGTGAATATGTAGAATGGGCCAAGGTGCTGAAAGGGCACCACCTTGGAGAGATTGATGTTGCACAGATGCAGCAGCGTCAGGAAGAGATTTCTCTTGCAAAGGAAGTGAAGCTGGCCATTACCGGAAAGAGCGAGGCATTAAACGTATTTCCATTTGAGGCTGATCAGCAGGAAGTAAGCAGCGCCGATGATAATGACATGAAGATCGTAAACAGGCAGGGGAAAAGAGCAGCTTCCACATCGGCCGTCCTGACAGCACCCAAAGGTAATACCAAGTCTGATCTGATTATGTCAGGCTTTTTATCGGCTTCAGCAGATGAAGAAGCAGCAGAAGATGAAACCTTAGAAGCAGCTGAGTCAATGGATGCAGCTGAATCAATGGAACAACCAGGGTCAATGGAAGTAACAGGGTCAATGGAAGTAACAGGGTCAATGGAAGTAACAGAGTCAATGGAAGTAACAGAGTTAATAGAAGCAGCGGAATTGATAGATGCAACGGAGTCGATGAATGCAACAGATTCAATGGATGAATCAGGGTCAATGAAAGAGGTCTCTTTGCAGGAGAATCTGTCTGATGATGCAGATGTAGAGTCTGAAGAAGAAAAACAGAGACGGCTTGAAGAGGAAGAGCAGGACGCAATTGAAAGAGAAGCAATAAGGTATATCGAAGAACTGTTCAAAACGCAGGAAGACGACACACATATTGACGATACACTGCTGCATGAGATTCAGGGAGCAGTATCAGCAGATGAAGCAGCAAGCGAAGTGCTTCATATGACGACAAATGAAGACATACAGGATGAACAAGATTCACCAGTTATACAGGATATACGGGATGAACAAGATTCACCAGTTATACAGGATATACAGGATGCACAAGATTCATCAGTTGTACAGGATATGCAGGATGCACAAGATTCACCAGTTGTACAGGATATGCAGGATGCAAAAGATTCATCAGTTGTACAGGATATACAGGATGCACAAGATACGGAAGATGGCTGCAGGATTGCGGATATGAACCGGTTCGAAAGCTTTGACAGCAATATCAGTGAGTCCGGGCGGCTCGCTGGCATGCTTAAAAAAGCACAGCTTTCTCTAGATGAATTATTTGGTAATTACATGCATATACCGGCAGTCCGGGGACAGCTGACCAGAACCCTGGATGCGGTATTTGACGGACGCAAAAAGAATATTAATCTTATCATTACAGGCGGAAGTCATTGCGGTAAAACTATTCTTGCCAAAAGACTTGCCAAGATGCTGTATCGGTTCGAAGAACTGAAAACAGTCCGGATCGCGTTGATTTTTGCAGAAAAGATCAACCGGCTCGATATTATTGCCAAGAAGGATCAGCTCATGGACTGCTGCCTGATCATCCAGAACGCAGGACAGCTTTCCAGAGAGTCGGTTGACAGCCTGCTTTCACTGAATCAGGAATTTGCAGGCCGAACGGCGGTCATCCTTGAAGACACAAGAAACAGTATGAACAAGCTGCTGCGTGACAATACAGAACTGGGAAGCAGCTTTCATCTTAGAATTCATCTCCCCAATTCATATAAACAGGAGGAGCTGACTGGCTTTGCATATGATTATTTTCTGGAAAGAGATTATGAGATCACAGAAGAGGCCGATCTGGTGCTAAAGGAAAAAGTCAGTGAGATTTTCAGACAAAAACCAGAGGACATGATAGGGACATTAAATGAATATCTGAGAAAGGTAATAGATAAAGCCGAAAAAAGAGCTGCCAAGACACTGATGGAGCTGGCAGCTACTGGCAGATATGAAGAATCAGATATCATGATATTACAGGAAGCAGATTTTACACCTTAAAACGAATCTGTATATCGCTTTTAAGCTTTTGACCGCCCTTAGACTGAACGCGCTGTGTCACATTCAGGATATAAGTGGAATCCTTGGCATAAGGTGCAAGCGGTTCGATCTCTATCACGTTTTTAGCAGGATCATAATGGATAGAGGTGCTGAGCAGGGAACCTTCTGAGTTTGTTACGAACAGATTGGTATTATTGACCGTGGAAGGGTTTAAGGGTGCAGTAAACTTGATCCGCCAAACAAACTTCCCGGTCTTGAACTTCAGGTCCTGTTTAACAATATCTTCCGATCCTGAAGATATAGATTCAATATCAATATAATTAGTACTCATAGGCTCACCTCATTTTGCACATAAATCATTGTATAATTATAATGCGAATATCCAAGATATTTGCTATATGATTCAGATAAATTAAAATTATCTAATGATATTATAACATATATCCGCTTATTTGAATACACAATGATTCAA
>QKDK01000324.1 GCA_003252135.1 Clostridia bacterium | reverse complement strand
TTCTCCTCGAAGTACTGCCTGAAAAACTATCCTTTTTCCTGTATTCTCGTAAACAGTAAGCTGACAGCGATTCTTCTCCGCTATAGCCTTTGCTATGGAAAGTCCCAGCCCATACCCATTTCTGGAACCTTCTTTGCTTCTTGATGCATCGCCCCGGTAAAAACGATCAAAAACTTTATCAAGATGCCGGCTTTCAATTCCATGATTCCAGTCATTCTCTGTTTCAAATATTATCTTCTTTCCTTCTTTGCAGAGACGGACCTCGATCTGTCCATCACCCTCTGCATACTTTACAGCATTATCGCAAAGTATAGCAAACAGCTGCCTGATTGTAGTTTCATCTCCAAAGATCATGATGTTATCTTCGATCTGAAATTTAAGCGTCTTCCCTTCCATTTCCGCCATGCCAGTAAAGGATTCTGCACATTCATTGGCTGCATCACTTGCCGAAAAGGAGGTCATATCAAGTTCAGTCTGCGCTTCTTCCATCTTTGATAAGGAAATCAGACTGCCTACCAGCTTTTTCAGCTTCAGGACCTGTCGTTTTGTACCGCTTACCCACTCATTCTCGCCAAGATCCATCTCCAGTATATCCATATTGGTAGCTATGACAGAAAGCGGAGTCTTTAGCTCATGTCCCGCATCTGTGATGAACCTCTTTTGTTTTTCCATGCTCGTCTTTAACGGCCAGATCGCTTTCCCTGACATGAAAAACACAAATACAAAGGACAAAAGGATCCCGATGCCCCCGACGATAAAGGAGGTTGCAAGAAGCGACTGCAGTGCTGTCATCTCTGTCGAACAATCCAGAAAGTATATGGTCTGGTTGCCGTCAGAGGAAACCACAAGATACCGAAAACCTTCGATATATCCTTCTGTTTTTTCACCACCCATCACCTGTTCTGCCAGAAGGACCGCATCTTCCTCTGCAATAATGTCTTCATTCGCCATGATGACCTGCTCAGAACCGTTCAGTTCCAGAACACTGAAAAAGCGGCCGGAATACTGGGTAAGCGCAGAATGTCTTCCCGCCTTGAAGTCGTGTCCCTGCAGGGAGCTGTCAAGCTGCTGGTTTGGAAGTTCCAAAAGCTCGCTGTCCTCTGATAATTCCGGTACCGAAAGACTGCTCATGTCTGATCCTGCTATTTCTTTGATCACAGCGCTGAAATTTCTGCTGACCTGAACATAATTCACCGCATTGATCAGGCAGATCAAAACAAGGGTAACAGCAGTAACTGCCGCCATGGCACTGATAACAAATTTAAGTCTGACCTTTCTAATCATCAAAGCCTCCTAATGTATATCCCGCGCCTCTGACGACACGTATCTCTGCCTTCGATCCAATCTTTGCCAGCTGTTTTCTTAAAAAAGAAATGTTGACCCAGACCACATTGATTTCTGCGTCCGAGTCCCATCCCCAGATATGTTCCATCAGCTGCTCTGCCGATATGATCGTGCGCGGAGATAAGATGAACATTTCCATCATCTGAAACCCTTTGTTTCCAAGATTGACATGATTCTCTTTGCAGGACAGCTGAAAGTTATTCCGGTTCAGGCTGATATCCCCATAGGACTTTACATCCGGTGTAAAGGTCTCGGTCCGCCGCAATAACGCCCTGACCCGTGCAAGCAATTCGCCGCCGGCAAACGGTTTTGCCAGATAATCATCTGCGCCTGCATCCAGCCCCGTGATTCTGTCATCCACCTCACCCATTGCCGTAAGCATCATGACCGGAAGCTTTTTTCCTGCCTTTCTGACCGCCCGTACGACCTCAAGACCATCCATGACCGGCATCATAATATCAAGAATGGCCACATCATAATCACCGCTCGTCAGATAATCCAGTGCATCCCTGCCGTTAAAAACCGTATCTACCGCATAGTGGTTCTTGGTCAACAGCGTCATCACCGCTTTTGAAACATCTCTGTCATCTTCCGCCAATAATAATTTCATGATACTTCTCCTGCTTTTCATTCTATTGCAAACATTGTTCAACTGTTTCTTACGCCAAGTATAGCACAGTTACCTAAAACGAAATTAAAATGAAACCAGACCAGATGTCTTGCTGTTCGCCGGTGAAACTCCGTACTCTTTTCGAAATGCACGGAAAAAGCTCGAATACTCCTTGAATCCGGAAACCAGAAAGACTTCTTTTATACTCATGCCGCTTTCGATGGCTTCCTTACAGATCTGCAGCTTTTTCTTTAAAATGTACTGTTTGACAGAAATTCCCATATTTTCCTTGAACACATGGGCTACATGATATTTACTGACATAAAAAGCGTTCCCCAGGTCATCCAGCGAAAGTTCTTCCTCCATATGCTGCTCAATGTACAAAACAATATTCTGATACAGGCTGCTTCCTTCTGTCTGTGCAGCGCCGTGATTTTTCTGAAAAACAAGCCGGTTCAGATGAAGCATAAGATCGTTGACACATATGATTATTTTTTCTTCCTTTGCGAACTGACTGCCGTGAATCTCTTCAAGCAGCTGAATGATCTTTGACTGAACCGAATTGAATGTAATCACATCATTATGATAAATATAAGTCCTGGATACTGCGGTATGCTGCAGAATGTAGCCATAGCTTACCGATCTGTCCATCAGGGTCTGACAATACTCCCTGCTGATCCAGAAGACAAACCTTCTGTAAGCCTTTTC
>QKDK01000018.1 GCA_003252135.1 Clostridia bacterium | reverse complement strand
TGTAGAGCCAAGCTCTATGCCAAGTGCTGTTTTACCACTTACGATCGCTTCTTTATTAATCATAAACCCTCCTTTTATCTGCCAGCATATAGGATAAAATACTGCTTTCTACTATATACTTTATCATGTCTGACTCTCTTTTTACAACTATATTTTACACTAAAATAAATTATTTTACACTATTCTTCTTCTGCATTCAGCATGCTCTCGTAACAAGCTGTCTGTGCGCTTTATCGGCACGAAATCGGTTCAGTTATGATCATGATAATGTTTATGCTCACCTTCTCCATGAACATGATAATACTGATCGACCAGATTTACCCGTTTTAATAATTCAACATTTTCAAGCAGCTTTTTTGTGGCGCAGTCTTCTACGATCCTATGGTTTTCATCGAACAGAATAGCACGATCTGCAATCTCCTGAACCAAATCAAGATTATGTGTTGACATGATCAGTGTCTTCCCTGATCTATGCAGCAGCTGAAGAAAATTTACCAGCCAGCGCTGTGTTTTCGGATCCAGTCCGTTCATCGGCTCATCGAGAACAAGGACATCAGGGTTCATGGATATAACGCAGGCAATGGCTGTTTTACGCTTTTCTCCCCCGCTAAGATGATACGGTGTGCGTGCTTTCAGCTCTTCAATATGTAAAAGTGACAGACAGTCATTCACTCTTTTCTCTACCTCAACTTCCTCCAGCCCCATCTGTCTTGGACCAAAAGCAATCTCATCATAGACCGTTGTGTTGAACAACTGTGTATCGGAGTTTTGAAAAACAAACCCGATCTTCTGATGAAATCTTCTGGAGAACGAGGCATCCTGCAGCTTTTTATGGGTCACTTCCTCCCCATTGAACCGGTATTGACCATGATCTTGTGAGATTATCCCATTAATAAGCTTAAGAAGTGTAGACTTTCCGCAGCCGTTGGCTCCCATCAGTGCAACAGCTTCTCCTTCTGCAATATTCATGTTTATTTTATCCAGGACTATACTGTTCGAATAAGAATAGCTCACATCTTTTATTTCTATCATATATTACCCCATTCCTGCGCTGCTTATTTCGCATTGTGAAAGAATCAGCTAATTCCTTCATGCCTGCTCCGCTCTTTCTTCTCTTTACTGGTATGACCGGAAGTAAAAAAACAATACTATAAATCCTGCATTCACAACCATAAAAATAATGTCCTTCCACCGGATCCTTTGCTTATGGATAATATGATACTCTCCTGAAAAGCCACGGCATTCCATGGCGTGGTACATATCCTCTGCCATCTCCTTCGACTGCAGAAAAACTGTTCCCGTAATGCCGGCCAGCGAAGAATATTTGCTTTTATTTTTTCCGACCGAGCGCAGCTTCAGTGCCTGAAACAGGCATAATGAGAGCTCGCCAAGCATATACATATACTTAATGGCAATATCAAGAATCAGTATGAAAATATCAGGAATATAAAACTTTTTTAGTGCACCTGTTATGGAATTCCACTTTGCTGACTGTGACAGCAGTCCCATAATGGTTATAGAGATCAGCACCTTGCAGGGGATCATGATGCTGCTGTAGCTGTTTCCTGTAAGAAAGGCCGGAAGCATGATAACCGCAGAGAACAAGGTCGTTCCCATGCTCATTTTCAGTATCCTTACAAGACGCGGAGCATCAAAGGTGCTAAGAACTGCCAGCAGATACACACCGATGATCAGTACAAAAACAAAACTCTTTGATAAAGCAACAAGAAGCAGCAGCAGAAATGTCCCTGCAATATTGACAGGAGTATTTATATCATACCATAACGCCTGGTTCGTTTCCTGCGCCTTAATTTTTGAAAGCAGAGAAAACACAGACAGGATGCTTTTATTAACAAAGGTATCCCTCTCAGTCTGCGGTTCATAGATTTCACTTGCCATAAGCCAGTCGGGGATGGTATAGACAGAGCTGGTATAGGCAGATTTTTTTTGCTGATCCGTACCTTCCTGTGAGATATGGTCTCCCATATGATGTTCTGACATGATCATTCCTTTTCCTTCTTCAAACTGCCGAGTATCTTAAAGAATATAATAAGTATTGCTGTCCCTGCAATCGCAGAAAGCACATAGCCTGCAGGCTCCGGAAGTCCGCTGACAGCGTAATCAGGTATAACTGCATTGAAAGAAAAACCGTTCTGCATCCCAACCGGCGTAAACCCGGTCATCCCGTCAGCAGACAGCAGCCCGCTGATCTCTTCTGCTCCCCATTCGCCCCATGCTGTACCCGCAGCAAGGATTCCAAGCGGAGTGAGGCAGACCAGCATTATTATCAGCCCATAAATACTCTTATTCTTTTCCTTTTTTCCTTCATAAAAGCTTCCAGGAGAAACTCTTTTTATGAATAAAATGATAGCAATGGTGAACACTGCTTCTGCAATTCCTGCGACTAAAAGGTGCGGAAGTACCATTGCCGGGATTGATACGGACAGGGGATATGGACAGTACAATGCCTGCCCAGCCGCATCCTTGAACAGAAGCGGTTGAATTCCAAACTCTATAGCCGTACAAAGAGCAGCCAGATTAATCCCTACATAGGAACCAAATGCCATTCCGATGAATTCACCTTTTTCAGATTTTATACTGTTCTTAATCATCCGGTAAATGTAATAGCCGGCAAAAGGAAGAACAAAAGCCATATTAAAGCAATTTGCTCCAAAGCTTAATATTCCTCCGTCTCCAAACAATAATGCCTGCAGGAACAAAGCAACGGTAATACTGATGCATGCTCCATAGGGTCCAAGCAATATTGCCAGAAGTGTTCCGCCTACCGCATGTCCGGTCGTCCCGCCGGGAAGAGGTATATTGAACATCATCAGTAAAAAGGAAAAAGCTGCACCGACACCAAGCATAGGGATTTTAACCTTGGAAAGCTCTGCTTTAACTTTTCTCACCGCCCGAGTCCATACAGGAACCATGGCTCCGCCCATCACGGCACAGGTCGCAGGGCTCAAATAATTATCTGGTATATGCATAACAACCTCTCTTCCATAATTCGTGCACAAAAGCTATCTTCTATTATAATGTTTTTTTATAAATCGGCAAGACTTAAGATAGGCGGCTGCTGTAAAGGTATCATTCTGTTATTTGCTCATTTGATTTACATGCTCATTTGATTTACATGTTCATTCGATTTACGTGCTCATTCGATTATCAAAAGCTCTTTTGGATAGGAGTTCAGGATTTCACATCCATCTTCCGTGACCAGGACAAGATCCTCGATGCGTACTCCCTGTTCACCCGGCAGGTATATGCCAGGCTCAATGGAAAAAATCATACCGGGCTTTGCTTCATTCTGATTTGCAGAAGATACATCACCTTTTTCATGCACTTCCATCCCGATAAAATGCCCCAGCCGATGCGTAAAATACTCGCCATATCCCTTATCTGTAATGAATTCTCTGGCTGCTTTATCAATGTCGCAAAGCTTACTGCCCGGGCGGATCAGAGCCTCTGCTTTTGCATTTGCCTCCTTTATGATTTCATAGACTTCTTTTTGCCTTGCCGACACACTTTTAAAAAAGAAAGTCCTTGTCATATCTGCACAATAAAAGTCCTTCTTGCAGCCTATATCAATCAGAACACAGTCCCCTTCCGATAACGTTGTATCGTCCGGTTCATGATGCCCCACCGCTGCATTTGCACCAAAACAGATCAGTGGTGGAAATGATACACCATCACACCCAAGCTCCCGATAGATCTGCATCAGCTCCTGCGCCAGCTCGGTTTCTTTCATTCCGATTCGTATTTTTTTTGACAGTAACCCTATCGCTTTATCATTCAGCAGGGATACCGCTCGCATCTTGCCTTTTTCCTGCTCATCCTTACAGCTTCTTACCTGATCAATACAATCAGAAGCATTCACATAAGAAAGTCCTGCTCCATATTCCATTAATGGCAGAAGAAATCTTGCGGGCAGATTCTTGTCAACACCAAGTGTACACGATGAATCCGTATACCCACTGACGAGCTCCATTACATTATCAGTATCACTAAACCATACCTTCTCAACGCCCAGCTCTTCTTCCACTGTGAATAATCGGTTCACGAACAGTTTATTTCGATTCTTTGTACGGTTCAGGTAAAGTCCAAAAAAGCGTTCTCCCGGATCCTGCCACTTGCCGGTTACATAAAAAACTGCAAATGGGTCTGTCAGTAAGATCTGCGTCAGCTCCTTTTCTCCCATGATTTCATAGATTCGATCCAGTCTTTTTTCATTCATAGAGGTCCTCTTTTCTGAATTTATTAAGGTATGTTTGTCAGCGAAATGTAAACCTGCAAAAGTCTCTGCCCATCTGACTGGCAAAGACTTTACAAACAGCTGACAAGTATTATATTTCACTCATGATGCAGCTTTCCATCTATTTCATATATACAAAATGCACTCTCAAACTCACCTTTGTCATTTAAGTCTGCTTTCAAAAGAATTTCACTGTCACTGTTTCCTCCGTACCCGTCCTGATCGCTCCAGTACCTGCCATCCGGCTGGATTTCCCATATACACTGATATCCGCCTTCCTGCTTTCTGGAAAACTCAGTGCGAAACCCTACTCTTCCCTCATCAAGATCACAGCTGCCCCGCAGACAGCTTGTCCACTCTCCTCTTCGAATTCCGGGGAAATCCTGAAAATAACCTTCTTTATCAACGATTACTTTTTTATATCCGGATTCGGGAATTGTGATATATATCTCCGGTGATTCATCAAAACTTCGCCACCCATAGGTCACGTAATGATTCAGTCCAGGTTTTTGATTTTTCTTGTTGATTCGTTCTGCTAAAATTTTCATAAAAGATATAACCATAGGCTCTGCTCCCGATTTTGAATCTGCTCCTTTGCTCCATTCAATCTGTGCTGGTTATCTGTATCTCTTTAAGCTCAAAGGATAATTTTTTCTCTTCGGCAAGTTTTACAATGTTTGCTGCCAGTTCATCCTTGTATTTCTCAATTATCGCAACGGCAATTTCATCCTTCTTCTCCTGTGGCAGAGCCGTGAGGGCAGCTTTTGCAACTTTTGCCGAGATACCACTGTTCTTGCTTAACATTTTTGACAAAAAGCCTGCATCTTCTCTTTCTGACAGCTTTTGTGAAATGATAGGCAGATATTCATCCATTGCTTCTTCATAATTAAAATCATCAATTAATATCTTAACTTCGATCATCGTCCTTCTCCTCACTGATTCTTCATAATTTCTATTAGGTCCGCTTCACTGCTGCAGTTCTTCATCCAGCAAAAAAACTCTGGTGACAGCGCATAATAGTAACCGTACAGATCCTTTGGTATTACCTTGGTAAAAAGGTCAGAATACTCTTTTATAATTTCTTCTTCGTCTTTACTGATCTCTGGCAAAAAAACGAATTCCCGCAGTCTGTCATACAGTTCGCTGAACTTTTGAATCATGCTCATCTGCTCTTTTGCTGTCAGAGCTACCGGGACATGATAATTGATCTTTTTCTCGAATGGGTGTTTTTGCGTATCAGTAAAATCATACAGATAGCAGTTCTGATATGAAACCAGCTTTCCGTATTCAGATACTATACTGATTCTGGCATATGGCCTGGTCTTTTCTGCCTGTGGGCTGCTGCTGTATATAAATGCATTTTCCAGGATGATGTCTCCTCTTTTTTCAGGAATAAAAAACGAAAGGGCATTTGTCTTCCAATCAAGAAATTTTACTTCTTTCATAAGTTTATTTGTAATTTCAATAACAGTCTTCATAAAGAAACCTCCATTCATGGTTCATGATTATACTTCTCTGATTGGTTCTTCGGTAACAATTACGGATGCATTACCTGCATTCAGGTATGCATAATCCAGTTCTTCCGTAGAAACATATCTGCACGCGTCTGTCTCTAAACCTCTTCCGCTGTCACAAATCATAAAGCCTGTGACTTCTCCTGTCGACGCATCTCGAACAGATCCTGTTACCGTTACCTGATGATTAACATAACCATTCCCAAGTGCATCTGCAGAGTCCCATAGATATCCTGCATTCAGGCCCATTTCTACCCCATGATTTGATTCAACATACTGCGCAATGGCGTCATAACTGCCTTCCGGTGAAAGTGCTGAATATGACTGCGCATCTACTCCATAATGCTGAAGTATCTGTATTATCTGTTCATCACCTGCTCCGCCATTATTTTCAGGTGCATTATAAGGGCTGTATTCACAAAGGCCATTTTCTAAGGCATAGCCTGTAACAGCATCTTCATCAGCTTCAATTCCACACAGGCTGAGCACATTGGACGTACTTACAAGAGTACAGTTTCCGCCTACATTATAGATATTATCTCCCTGTTCCCAGTCAACAACTGCTGCCGCTTCATAGGGATTTCCGGATACCATGACCTCCCCTTCATTCGGAATGTCGGTTCTTATCTGGGGCTGCAGGTCAGTAATTCTCTGCCTGTCTGCATTGAACGCTTCGGATTCTATCTTGTTTGGTATGTCATACTTTTCTTCAAAATCATCAAATATATCCATGTTTTCCTCCTTGATCTGTTATATTCATAGTATAATACCTGATTCTTGTATTTTCATTTTCTGTGCATTTATCACCCTTCAGCCTGCATTTTTAGCTCTTTGCTATACGCATACCATTTGAAATAGAACTGATGCACACTTTTATTACTTCCTCTTTTCATTAATAGTAAGCTTAGGATCGCTTTGATCGTTTCATCATCAGGCACGCATATTGATGAGATATGCTTAACTCCCTTTTTATGCCACTCTTTTGCTGTTTCCAATTCTTCGGCAAATAGAGCCTCTCCCTTTGTTATCATGTCTGTCCATTGACACTGCAAACTAAAATCAGACCACATTTTCAGAGTATTATCTGTTTTAAATTCGGCAAGGACTGCTAAGAACTCTTTATCGACTATATTTTTACTGTTAGATAGCAAGTCCGAGTACTCTGAAACTTTACTGATTATATCAATGCTCTTTCCTGTTCTGTTTGACATGACCAGCTCCATAATACGCCCTCTGGCTTCAAAGATCTGACTTTGATCATTTTGCAGCGGTTCATAGAGCAAGGGCCTATAGTTTACTGGATCAAAATAGTCTATCTTACTCAGTACAGGATTGGTCCAGCTGCTCTGATAAATAACTGCAGCACCAGTATCCAGACGTGCTATCTCATCGATCTGATCCTGATGCAGGGAAATCGCTTTTCCCACTATCTGCCTGTCATTCTCTTCAGGAAGTCTGAAAATCACTTTTGTACTTGTATTTCGAATAACCGACTGATCCATGATCGCAGGAGACTGGTCAGCAATGATAAAGCTTTCGCCATAGGTGCGCATTTCTGCTATGGCATTGGTTAAGATTTCAACTGACATACCTCTTAAATTGCTGCCTTCCATAGATTGATTCATCGAGGTTGCTCTTAGAAGATGATGAGCTTCCTCCAGCAAAGTTACATGTTTTAACTTCTGATTCATTCCTTCTTTTTCACACTGACGGTGCTCCTGCAGCTTAATGACCAGCAAGCCCATGATCAATGATTTTGTTTCAGAAGAACCTATTCTGCTGATATCTACTATTGCATTTTCATTGTATAATTTTGATGCCGGTGTTTCGTTTGAACAGAATATTTGACCGCATATTCCGTTTGTCATTGATTTTACTCTCGTCACCAGCGATCCTATGTAATTCCCCTGAACTTCTTTTGAATATTCTGTTTGTTTTAATATCAAAGGCAGCGTTGTTAAAAGATCTGCAAAGGTTGGAAATTTTAGCTGTTCATGAATGCAAAAGCTCTCTTCCAGGTTCCAGCCGCAATTCTCATATGCTTTCTCAATCGACTCTTTCAGAATCGCCGGCATTGCTGCATACATAGGCCAGCTTGCATTAAAGACCTCGATAATACGATCCATATGCTCAAGGATATGAATTTCTTTCGGAAAAGAAAAAGGATTGATCGATAAGATGTCGCTTTGCCTTTTGTTGGTCCCAAAAACATTGACATCACTTCTGCCTCCAAACACATTGATATACTCACCTTTTGCCGGCTCGATCACTAAAAAGTTAATGGAATGCTCCCGCAGTGTGGATAAAAGCCTGTAACAGAAATTAGACTTGCCGCACCCGGTAGTTCCCGATATAAACATATGCTTGCTGCATTCTTCCAGGCTTAATAAAACCTCGCATTTTTCAACATTTCCCATATGCATGATACTTCCCACGCGAACTAAGGCCGAATCATTACTCCTTTTTGTTATGATATCTCTGGCGAATTCCGCATGCCTGTCGACCATCAGACCGGGAACTGATTTTCTAGGCCAGATGAAATGCTGTGACAGTTCATTTGATGATGAAATGGTGGCAGCCGTTACACCTTTTATTCCATTTCTGAAAGAAAATAATGGGTGTTTCATTCTTTGCAGATAATCGCATAATGCCTGTGTATGCTCTTTATCATTCCACATGTTGATATGCGATATCGTTGACGCCGATGCCTGACTCAGTAAAGCTCTGTACATATTGGCACCCATACGGGCTGTAGCAGTATCACCTGCAAAAATATACGCAGCACAATGAAATGCTCCGGTTCCTTCGCAAAGATTCAACCGGTTGATATTCTGATCAATTGCAGCAAGAATACTTCCGATCGTTCTGTTTTCGTATGTATACTGTGTGCTCATTCCTGCCGTATGTGTGCTGCTCTTTGTTTCACCTGATGAATTGGTAACACTTGTAGAATCACTTTGCTCTTCATGCGTTGACTCTGTATCGCTTTTTCCAAAGTTTTCACTGCTCGACTCAGAAATCTGAACCGGTTTGATATTGAATACACTTTGAATGGTTCTGCTGACACTGTTTCCCATGATGCTGCCCTGCCATAGTCCGGTAGCAAGCGATGCCTTTCCTCCTAATGCCAGAAGTCCGGCAACTGATGTGATTTGTGAAATGATATCTATTTTTCTCAGTTTATCGTTCTCTTCTTCCTGAGATCTTGAGGATGTCACTGTATGACCTTCATTGTAACTGCTTCCCTGGCTTTTTCCGGTTGTTCTTGATTTTGAATCAGAAGTGGCAGTTCCTGTTGTCACGGCATTACCGTTTGCATCAGAATCCGATATGGTCTGCTGTATTTTATTGAAAGGAGCTAATTGTGTATATAAATTCTCATAACCATTGCACAGATTTACAATGGTGTCTTTCGCAAGCGCAGACGCAAGCACGATCATATAGAAGGGATGACCGCGCATTCCATCTACCAGTTTTTCAATGCCCTGTATATATGCATTGTTCCCTTTACTGTCCTGAATACCTCCTATGGCAGAGACTGATGCAATCGTCATTGTATCGTTCTGCATAAGCTCATGGAGCAATGCTTCGTTATGCCTTGTGAATAATGTCGTCATGCTGCAGCCTGGAAAATATCCGTTGACCGCACGTTTTAATGTTTGAAAGGATGTATTAACTGCCTCTGGATTATCATTTGCTGTACCCATGTAAATATCTGTTTTTTCACCATCGTGTTTTACAATAAATACCGCAGTGGAATCATATTCTGAAATTGAACTGAAAACACCGGTAAGCTTATCTGCAATGTCTTTTTCAGAATCATATGTAATACACGTAATATGGATCAGTTTTACGCATTCAGCCGGCTGTGCAGAATTACTGCTGTTGAAGGGTATAATATCTGCTTCTGAAAGACTTGCCAGGTATTTCATTCTGACAACGGTATCTGATAAGCTTAATGCCTGTTCAATGTCCTGCTGTAAAACTGCACCTTCCTGATGTTGTTTTGTTACTGTAGATATGCTTCGTTCCGGATTAACTATTTTATCCATAGAATAGCCTCCATTATTTTAATTTTTACATACTGTCTTGTTCTTTTCGTTGTCATCAAGTGCACTCTTGCTCACCCAGCGTTTGCCAGTTCACACCTGAACTCTTAATCGCCCAGCACACCCCAGCTCATCCAGTGCTTGCCAGTTCACACCTGAACTCTTAATCATCCTATGCACTCTTGTTCGTCCAATATCTGCAGTACATATGAATTATTCGCATACTCTAGCTTTGATTTACAAAATTCCATAATCCTTTTTTTACATGTTGGAATTATAATGGGCATTGTAACCTGATC
>QKDK01000143.1 GCA_003252135.1 Clostridia bacterium | reverse complement strand
AGTTTCATGTTTCGCTCCTTTGACCCTCTGATCTTATGATGTTGGGACGAATATCCCTATGTCATCTTTTTTCATTCACACGTTAAAATACTTTCGCCCGCGTTAAGCTTTATTATATCAATTCTTAAAAGTAATGCACCATTTTTATATATTTTTATATATTTTTTTATCCTTTTTATACACTTCAAAACATGATGCGCCTTTTGACATCACAAATAAAAGCTTGAAGGTGTTATTCTTTTACACTTATCCATAGGATCTTGATCAAGTCAGATTCCTCATAAGGATCCGGACAAAGAAACCGGGATGATAAAAAAGCATGTCGTATTTGACATGCTTTTTATCATCCCGCAATATTAATCCTGCTATCGATTGTCTCATACTTTGAATTTCTCGACTGCTGCTTTCACCTGCTCAAGCGAAATTCCAACGTTCTTTGACTGCTTCATCATATCTGCTGCTCCAATAACAATATTCGTTGATTTTTCAGCGATATTATTCGTCCCTTGAGCTCCTTCACCGGTCGCATTGGTTACTTCAGCTATCACATGGATAATACTTGTAATAGAGGAGAGCAGTTCTTCGGAGGTCGCACTGAATTCAACGATCATATCATCAAGATATACTGCGTCCTCTTCGTATTTTTTAGATCCTTCAAGCATCCTGTTATAATCCTGATTGACCTTTGTACTCATAAAGGTAAGCAGCTCATTTGAATTCTTCAGCAGCTCATCAACCGAGCTGGTCACAATTTCGGTTACACCTTGTATTTCCGTAACAGTGCGGCTGGAGTCTTCTGCTAATTTACGAATTTCTGATGCAACGACTGCAAATCCTTTTCCGGCTTCACCGGCTCTTGCCGCTTCTATTGCTGCATTTAATGATAAGAGGTTTGTCTGTGTCGTAATCTGTAATATTGCATCAGAAAGTTCATTGATTCGTTTTACTTCTTTTGCTTTTTCAAATGACTTTTCAAGCTTGCTCTTAACATTCTGGAATATATCGGTGGAGGTTTTGATTGCTTTTGAAAATTCAGAAGATAATTCAGAAGCACGATTATGAATGTCCTGTGATGTCTTAGCTCCGTCTTCTGACCGTTTTGCGATTGTTTCAGTTGCTCTTTCAATTTCCAGTGAAGAAGAGTTCATTTCTTCAGTCGAAGATGCCGTTTCTTCCATGGATGCAGACAGCTCCTGTGTTGTTGCAGAAACCTCTTCAACTTCGTTATTTATTTTTGTAATTACCTCACTCAAAGAATTGACAGAAGCACTGGCATTGTCAGTCTCTGCAATTATTATGGTTATTATGGTCCGCAAATTATCTATAAAACGGTTCAAACTGTCAGCAAGCAGACTCATCTCATCTTTTGTTCCGATCTGTATGCTCTGGGTCAGATCTCCTCCTCGATCCGCAAGGGCATCAAGTTCGTTTTTCAGTTTATTGATCGGTCTGGTCACACTGACGACCATCACAAAAGCCAGAAAAACAGCAATGAAAATCGTTAAGGCAATCAGACTGATCAGAATGATCATTGCAGTCTTCAGCTCCTTGCCGTTCTGCGTATTGATACTGTCTGCTGTTGTCTGATTAAATTCTGTAAGTTCTCTAAGTATAAGCTGCTGATCACTCAGCTTCGTTCTGTAATTTTCCAGAGCAGTTACAGAGGCCGCAAGATCTCCTGAATTAATTGCATCAAGAACCGTCTGATATAAGGTGTTGATTTCTTCTCCGCCAGCTTCATATGGCACTATTCTCTCTTCCTCATAAGGTAAAAGCTGTGTTGCCTTGAACTCTGCCCAAAGCTGCGTTGACTTTTCTATTCTGGTACTGATGTCTTCGAGTATACTTTCCTGTTTGGAAGGTTCCTGAATATAGATCACCAGGTAAGCTATGTCTCCTTCAATCGCACGTGACTGTACACGAAGGTTATTCAGTTGCTCGATGGGTTTTAATTGGTCATTGTACATACCGTTCATGTCATTACTTGCTTTCATCAGATAACGTAATCCAATGACACCGATGACACAGATAAAAAGAATCATTGAAACTGCAAAAATAATCATTTTAGTCTTGATCTTCATTTTTCAGTCGCTCCTCCTTTTAGAATATCAGTGCAATAAGCCAAAGTCAGAGAACTTCCAGTGCTCTGGCTTAATGTATTCACATTTTCAATATCAATTTCACTATTTATTATAATATGAATCAAAAGTAAGTTCAATCACTTTCCAAAAAATGTTATCCATTTAAGCCAGATCTGTTACTTCTGCCTGTCATCATAAGATCGGATGTTGTCTTTTTCTCTTCTGATAATTATCCAGAAGATCTTTCATAATAAGCAGGGCTGTACTTAAATCCTCGATGGAATCTGGAGCACTTACTGACAGATGTATGGTAGGTTTCTCTGGTCTTGAACCGACATAGAACCGATTGGCTGACAGGATCTGAACCTTCCTATCAAGTGCCATATATTCCAGCTCGATATCATCAAAGCCATCAGGCAACTGAATGAAGCGATAACAGGAAGTAGGTGCAGGCACTGCATTATACCCTGCCATGATCTCATCGAATAACCGGTTACGTTCTTTTAATATTTTAATTTTCTCCTGCTCGATATAGTCATATGCCCCAGTAGACTGCAGGAGCGATACGATTTCTGATGTAAAGGGCGATGCCATCCAGATAATATTATTCAATCCACGGGAGAGCTTATCCACAAGAAACTTCGGGGCAACAATATAGGATATGCGAAATGCCGGACTGATTGCCTTTGATGTACCCATAATAAATAAGCTTCTCTCTGGAATAAAGGTACTGACTGGTGCTATCTTTTCTTCAAGACTGAAGCTGAAGGTTGCATCTTCTATTAAAAGCAGGTCATTTTCTTCGATTATTCCAGCCAGTATCTCTCGTTTTTCTACAGATAAGGTTACTGTTGTCGGGTTCTGGTGGTCAGCGATGATATAAATACCTCTTGGCTGCTCTCTTTTACAGGCTATCTTAAGTGCGTCCAGATCCATTCCATTCTCGCCCTGCTGTATGGGAATCAATATGATATTCATATAGGCTGCAAGACTGATCAGCCCTGTATATGTATATTCATCAACGATGATACGGTCTCCCTTTTCAAAAAGTGTCATGAGAATTATTGATAATGCATTCTGTGTACCGGATGTTATGAGTATATTCTCTGCTTTTGCATCAATTTTATACTTTTTGAGCCAGTTAGCCGCTACATATCGATGCTTGATATGTCCCTCCGGCGGGCAGTATGTCATGGTCAGGCCGTAATCCATGGAATCATTGATCTGTTTGACCCGTGATTCTATCAGCGGATTACATTCATACAGCGAAATTGCCATGCCAAGGTTGATCATCTCCACATCCTTATGATCAGTAAGCAGTGATATCGGCAGTCCAGGACTTGCAGCAATGAAGGTACCTTTGCCTACGACTCCTTTCACCAGTCCTTTTTCTTCACAAATCTTATATGCTCTTGTAACTGTGCCATGATTTACATTTATCTGATTAGCAAGTACTCTTTGCGGCGGCATCTTATATCCGCGCATCAGGATTCCTTTGTTAATGTCATCCTGTATCGCCTGTACCAACGATAAATATATGGGAGTATCACTTTCCTTGCAAAGCTGCGGCATCCAGCTGATTTCATTTCCATATTGGTCAAGATTCAATCGTTTCCTCCTGTTCTGTGTACTGCAGCTGAACAAAACTATGTTTAGCCTCATTGCATCTTATGATCACTTGTAATTTTTGATTTGTAACTAGTACAATTATTTTATTGTATTATTGCAGTCCATCAATTTATAATCGATTGTATCACTGAAACGGAGGAAAAACAATGCTGCAAATGATTCTTTATTCAATAACCATAATGTATACTCCCGGTCCTGTTACCATAACAGCTGCCAATATAGGACTGAACCGCAGATTCAAGAAAGGAATCCCCTTCTATGCCGGTGTAAGTATTGCGATCTTTGCCTTATATATATTGCTCGGGTTTTTTGGCAGTATCCTGCTCTCGTCCTTTGAGCTTTGGCCAATCAGCCTGTTAGGTGGATTGTACATGTTATATCTTGCCATCAAGATATTCCGGTCAGATATCGATTTTGATAAGACAAACGGCAAAAACATTGGCTTTATCGGCGGATTTCTCATGCAGTTCTTCAATCCAAAGGCTATTATAGCAGTGGTTCCGGTAATAACGATCTACTTCCCGCAGCTGCAGATTACAGGAATTAAGATATTGTATATGGCAGTCTTCTTTACTTTTCTTGTCTTTGGTTCTCCTGCTCTTTATGCATTGACAGGACAATTTTTTTCTCAAATACTGCATAACAAAAAAGCAATACAGATTTTTAGCAGGCTGATGGCACTGCTTTTAGTCTATATCGCTCTTTCAACATTGTATCATTATGTTTATCTTCATTTTTGGGGCTGATCTGTTACACAGCTTTACCTGACAGCTCCTGCTGTATCATCAAACATTGCTCCCTGCCTTACTATCTTTGGATTTTGAGTCGTTTTTGAATATGAATTTAAATATCGGGAAAAATACCCAGAATGATATCGCACTGTTTATGATCATTGTCACAACATCAGCTGCGGTTTCACCTGCTGCACCGCCATGCCATATATTGATGAACAGATTATAGATCGGCGTTTTATATATACCCTGCAGTGCAGCTGCACCTACCGATATCACAGCATATGCCAGAACATACCAGAAAGCTGCCTGCATAACATTGTTCTTCGCACGAAAAGTTACTTTTCTCTGCAAAAAGAAATTAATGATCTGCGCGATTCCCATGGAAATCTCAACCGCAAGAAAGTAAGCAAGTCCTCCGCCTCCGCCCTGCGCAATCGTTCCTGCAGCATAATCGAATACAAAATATGGCTGGCCGTTCGGACTTGAACCTATCTGCCAAATCTGAAAGCTGTGATCAATCAGTGCAATCTGCTCAAAAATGTGCCGGAATGCAGGCATAATAACCATCTGCAGCAATGTAACACCATTCGAAACAATAAAAAATGATATGAACTGAGCTATGATCAGATGTTTTTTTGAAAAACTGTTCCACTTGCTCTTTAGCGCAACAAACATTAATAATCCTCCAAGGCAAGCCTTACCTGCCTGATAATTTCTTTTTGTATTTTCTATTTGCAGACTGGTTCCTGAAGAATTCACCGATAATTTTACCTGCTCCCCTGAAGAAATGACCATTTACGATCAAAAGAATACCTGTTACCATCCCAGTGTTCACAGCACCGTTCGTCATTTTGGCCAATGCCCGGAACGGCATATTGTATATAAAAAGAATATTCAGATCCGGTTTGCCCTTTTCTTCACTTTTCATCTTCAGCTTTGTCAGGATTCGATAGACAAAACGGGCAAGCCTGCTCTTAGCATAGAACATCTGACATATGGCATCGTTCATCACAAGCTCTCCTGACCATCCGCCTTCCGGTATAGAATGGCCCAAAAGATATTCATATTCACTGTCTGGCACCGCCTGTATCATACCTGAATAATAGGCTGGTAAAAGCTTAGGATCGTACGGATACCGACTGGTCGTTGCTTCACGCATGATCTCACCAGTAAGTCTGATATCCTTAACATTGGCACCTATCATTATCTGATATTGCCCGCCTTCTGTCTCCCAACTGCTAGTCATGACATTCCAGTAACGAAAGCTCTTATCATCAAATGGAATGCTGACCTTTGCTTTGTCTCCTGCTTTTATAAATACCTTGGTAAAACCTTTTAAGACCTTATCAGGGCAAAATACTCTGCTGTCTTGTCTGCCTATATAAAGCTGAGCAACTTCAGCACCATCATGGTTTCCTGTATTGGTCAGTGTAAATGACACCCTGTCTTTTGTAACGATCAGGTCTGAATAGGTAAATTCAGTATAAGTGAGTCCAAAACCGAAAGGATACTGCACTCTGACCTTGCTGGTCTCATAATACCGATACCCGACATACAGACTCTCTCTGTATTCAGCATTTTTTTCGGTGCTTGGGAAGTAACGGAATGCCGGTGTATCCTCATATCTAACCGGATATGTCTCATTCAGCCTTCCGGATGGATTTATCATGCCAGTGAGCGTCATAAGCATTGCTCCTGCTCCTGCCTGACCTCCAAGATACCCATGTAAAATGGATTTGCAGCAATAATGCCACGGCATTTCCAGTGCTGAACCTGAGCTTATTACACCAACAATTTCTGTATTGACTTTATACAATGCTTCCAGCAGATTGATCTGATTCTGTGGGATTCTCATATGGCTGCGATCCATTCCCTCTGCTTCACTGATCTCATCCAGTCCAAAGCAGTAAATCACGACATCGGCTTTTTCAGCAAGTTCAATAGCTTCCTTCATGAAAGAGGCATTCTCTTCCCCTGTTCTGATATACCCCTGTGAAAAACCGATACAGGTAAGAGGGTATTTGTGAATCTGGTTCTTTATTGTTTCGACCTGTGTCGGATTTACCATTGACGATCCGGCACCCTGGTATCGTGGATTACTTGCAAAGTCTCCGATAACTGCTACTTTGCTCGTTTGAGGCAGCGGAAGCAAACTGGCTTCATTCTTTAATAATACAATACTCTCCCCGGCAGCCTTCCCTGCAAGTTCATGATGCCTGTCAAAATCACTTTTTGAATTGCTGTTCTTCTTTCTTTCATGCAGATCAAGAACCGCACTGAGCAGACCATCAACGCATTCGTCCAGCTCCTCCATACTAAGACTGCCGTTTTCAATTGCACTTAGGATCTCTCTGGCAGGGTCTAATCCCGGATTTGGCATCTCAAGATTAGAACCGGCAGCAACTCCTTTCACATGGTCGTTGGAGCCGCCCCAGTCAGTTACGACAAAGCCGTCAAAGTTCCATTCATTCCTGAGAATATCATGCAGCAGATGCTTGTTCTCATTGGCATATTCACCATTGACCTGGTTATAGCTGCTCATGATTGCTTTTGCATGACCTTCTTTTACGGCAATTTCAAAACCTTCCAGGTACAATTCACGCAGTGTTCTCTCATCTAGCACTGAATTCATCGCCATCCGGCGAAGTTCCTGACTGTTCACTGCAAAATGCTTCGGGCAGGCATAGACACCCTGACTCTGAAGACCCCTGATATAAGCCGCCGCCATCTTCCCTGACAGATAAGGATCTTCCGAAAAATATTCAAAGTTTCTCCCGCACAAAGGACTTCTTTTGATATTGAGTCCGGGGCCAAGGACAACATCGACACCCTGTTCTGCAGCTTCTTCTCCAATTGCTGCTCCGATTTCTTCTCCAAGCTGAACGTTCCAGCTGTTTGCTATGGTCGCTGCTGTTGGGAAGCAGGTGGCCAGCTGTGATGCATTGATTCCCAGATGGTCACCGCTTCCTGTCTGCCTGCGGAGCCCATGAGGTCCATCGGACAGAAAGATGGAAGGTATGTTGAGCCTCTCAATATCTCTAGATTCCCAGATATTCTTTCCGCTCAAAAAAGCTGCTTTTTCTTCAATTGTCATCTGTGCGATCAGACTCTCATGTCTCATATATCCCTCCGTCTTAGTGCAATTTAGCACATTCTGGTGTTTAATTTTCTTCGCTGACTTTAATTGTGACCTTTTTCTTTTTTATCATTCTGACCGCTGCATTGATGACAGCTGCAATGGAAAGCAGCCAGACAACTGCTGCAGCACCCCATAAAGCTTTTCTCCACCATGGCATGATGGTGATAACCTTTGTGTCAGGTGAAATGCCGTTCATGGCATTGCTGTTTGTTATCGTATAGATTATGTTGTGTGCTGCATTTCTCACATGATTCATTACCGTTGCATTCGATTTGTAGTCACTAAGTGACCATAGGTTGCTGTTTGTATTCAGCCAAAGGTCAGTTCCTCCATACAGGCCTGAAATCATATCCTGATAAAGCATGGCAAGTACAGATGCCTGATCGGTAATGACCATTCCCTGGAAGCCCCATTCGTCACGAAGCGTTGCTGTCATTAGCCCATAATCTGCACCGGACCAGCGTGCTCCGATTCTGTTCATGGATGCCATGGCTGCTGTGATCTTGCCATATCGTACTGTAAGTTCAAAGCTTTTTAAAAATACTTCTCTGATAGCTTGTTCATTTGCAAAGATTGCACCGCCGTAACGGTTTGTTTCCTGATCATTCAGTGCAAAATGCTTCATATATGCTATGGTTCCTTTGCTTCTTGCTCCGTCTACCTCATATGCGCATATCATTCCTGCCAGATAACCATCTTCCGAAAAATATTCAAAGTTTCGGCCGGAATAAGGAGAACGGTGTGTATTTACACCCGGACCATACCAGCCTGATATACCAAGTGCCAGTGAATCTTCTCCGATACATTTACCAACTTCATTGATCAGGTCCACATTCCATGTGGAGGCCATAACAACCTCTGCCGGATATGCCATGCCGCTCCTTCCGGGGATGATCGAGCTGGAAAAGCCGGAAGGTCCATCCTTATCAGTTGTTGCGGGAAAGCTGATTGCATCAATGGATATAGTTGCGTATCCTCCCATTCGTACAAGCTTTGTCAGATTACTTACTGATAATTCATCAAGTAATGTCTCCCATAAAGCATCATCGTATGACGCACCGATCAAATCAGATGCATAAACATATGCTGCTGGTTCTGCATCTGTGGCAGGCATTGTCGAACCGTCATTCAGCACTTCATCACCCTGATAAAAAGCAAGATCTGCAACCAGCTGATCAGATGCCTCCCAGCTGCCATCCTGATATACGGTAGGCCAGGTTCCTGTCCAGTTGCTCCTGCTCAGGTATACAAAGCCATCATCATAGCTTCTGATATCTGCATTTTCAAATTCGTTCGTAATTGGATTGCCGGTCTCCTGTGACACGGCATAGGTCGTACTGTCCATGGTGTCAACTGTATAACAAAAGGTCAAGTCCTGATTACCTTCTGCTGTCATGCCGTCAGATGTACTGTAACCTTTGGCTGCTAAAATATTATTCAATGCATTATGCGCATCTGTTCCAAGAGCAAAGTAGTAATCACCGGCGTCAACAATATAAGTTCCAAGCCCGTCTGTGTCATATGATTTCATGTTTTCTTTGTCCACACTGATACTGATGCTTTTTGTTGCTCCAGCTTCAAGCAGTTCTGTTTTTGCAAAACCGACAAGAACAACAGATGCCTTTTCGACATTATTGGCAATATCATATTCTGTGTATGGAGACTGCATATAAATTTCAACTGTGTCTTTTCCGGCAACAGCTCCTGTATTTGTCACATCGACCGTAATCAAAAAGGTATCTCCATTGTCTGTGACTGAATAATTATCATATGAGAAGTCTGTATAGGACAGACCATATCCGAACGGGAACTGGACCTGTGTACTATAATCAAAGCTTCCGACATTCGTATTTTGAAGCACAGCATCTTCATATCTGGTTTCATAGTACCGGTATCCCACGTAGATACCTTCTTCATAGACCAGATACATGTTGTTTTTATCCTCAAACGACAACCCTTCATTGGTAAAATTGTAGTTGCCAAGATTGACAAAGGAAGGTGCACTTGTTGAGTCATAAGCATATGTATCAACCAGACGTCCTGAAGGATTAATCGTTCCGTTCAGCACTTCTCCGATTGCATAAACCCCAGTCTGACCGGCAGCTCCTGCCCATACGCAGGCATCGACGTCGTATTCATCCAAAAAACTTAATTCCATGGCATTGGATGAATTAATTATAACTATGACCTTATCAAAATTGTCACAAGCCATCTGCAGCATATCACGCTCATTCTGGTCGATCTGCAGATACATATAGCCTGTCGAAAGTTCTTCTGTCGGAAGATCTGCGCTTTCCCCGCCGCTTCTGCCAAACACAACGATAGCCGCATCGTTAAAATCAGAAAAGCTGTCTGTTACTGCAGCTGTGTAAAGACTGACCGGAACCTCATTGACAGCAAATTCACCGGCGCCTGTCTCGCTTTTATATGTTTTACGGTAACTGCTGCCATCACCATTGGCATAAAAATTCCACAATGTATCATTTACTGTGAATCCCGCTGCTTCCAGTGCCGTTTTCAAGCTAACGGCCTTATCAGAGCTTACAGATCCAGATCCGCTGCCTCCGTATACAAAGTCAACACTGTCCTGACCAAATACACTGACATTCATACTGTCAGAGGAC
>QKDK01000076.1 GCA_003252135.1 Clostridia bacterium | reverse complement strand
GTGCCATAGCATCATTCATGTGAATATCAAGGTCATCTGCTGCAAAATAATAATCTGCAGATTCTGCAGACGAATCCGATGTACTGTCGGTCCCTTCTGCATCACCAGCCGGTGTTGCTGCCTCTGTCGCTGCTGCCTGTTCAGCGTCTGCTGCATTCTGTCCTGTCTGATCACTGCTGTTTTGCTGTACTGTCTGATCATTTCCTCCACCTGATACAGAAGTATTACCGCACGCTGTCAGCATCAGACAGCAGAACAGACCTATCAGCACCAGCCATTTACTTTTCTTCATTGTTTCCTCCATTCCTGCATATCTCTATGCTTCCACTGTTTGTCTGCTTTTTACAAACAGTATCTTATCATTATATAAACAGTCCTGACATACAAAGGTTTTTTCAGCATTTTTTTAGTCAGTCAGTTTTATTGTTCATCCCATTTTAAAGATCAGATCATTCTGCGAATCAGAACATTCTATTGTCCTGCTTCCTTCTCTGCTTCCTCTATTGCGATCAGACGCGCCTTTTCTGTATAATAGGCATCAGTCTTATCCTGCCAGATTTTCTGATATACAGGATCCTGTCTGTGATCGGTGAGCTGATAGGTCTCCTGCAAAATCTGACCAAAATACGCTGACAGCTTTTCGGCACCATATACATTCAGATGCAGACCTGTGTCATAAGTATCTGTAGTATAATCGATTCCGATCTCTTCTGCAACATCAAGAAAATTAATATAGAGAATATCATTCTTCTGGGCATAATCTACCATCTGTGCATCCCATTCATCATACCAGTATGGGTAAATACTTGGTGCTTTGACAAGGACCGGGATAATGCCTTTTTCTTTGCATAAAGCTACCATCTTATCAAGATATTCATAGCAGATATCACCAAACTGGTAGTCAGCCAGTACTCTTCCTTCCGGTACGTATGTCACCGGCTTCACACCTGCCTGCATCAGATATCCGTTGAAGGTTTTTGTATCTTTAACAAATATATATTTCCAGTCCTCTGCAGTCAGCTCATTCCATCTGGAATGATAACGAAGAAGCGGAAAAAGATAACTGATCAGTTCCTCGTCCGGCATCATCGATGCTTCCACTGCATGCAGTTTTGTCATCGACCAGCGCATCCCGTCAAGCGACATGCGGTTATAACTTTCACTTTGCGGTTCTGCGTACTGCATACCAAGAACATTGAACACAAATATCTCAGGTGTTTCATACTTTAATGTATCCTCCAGCAGATAGTAGGACTGCCAGATCAGCTGCTGAGCACTTCCTCTGATGTAGCTGGTTATCCCGTAATCCTCCCAGAGCGTGATAGGCGAAAAGTTCTCATAGACCTCACAGTCACTGATGAACAGTACATCATGCTCTTTCAGATCCTCCTGATAATATTCCGCTATCATGCTGCCTTCAAGAATCTCACTTTTATACTTTGGCATCAGCAGCTGCTGTACCCCATATAAAAGACCTAGCGCAAGTAACAGCATGATTCCGATACGAATAATCTTTTTCATAATCCTCCTTGTTGCTCACCACCTGTCCAGAACAGATTAACTTATTTCTATTATTATCCTGAACTTATCTAAAATAGAATGTTCTTATTTAGAACTGATTATAAATGAACTGATTGCTGTCATATCCTGTTCCGTATGCTCCAAAAATAAGTATGCCAACAAAAAGCAGAAGAAAAACAGCAAAAACAGCATAGGGTCCCTTTTGTTCGATCTTCACTCTGACACTGCCGCTTCTTTGCAGCATGCTGACCATAAACACTAACAGCACAGCAGCACATAGAAGTATAATATCAGCAATCGTAAGTCCAAGCGTGTTCCAGCCGCCCTGCAGAAGTCCTTTCAGATTCCAGTCAGTAAATATCGTTCCAGCCATTTTAAAGGTCAGACCAACATTTCTGTAACAGTCAAGAACGCGAATCGCAGACATCAGAAGAAATGTCCTGAGTATCTGAAAGGCCCTGTACCATGTTGTATTTCCATAGGGGAAATGTCTGTGGAATCTTTCATATAAAGGTGTGAATTCCTGGGATATCATAATGACAAGGCAGTTCAAAAGACCCCACACGATGAAGTTCCAGCTGGCTCCATGCCAGATACCGGTGGCAAACCAGGTCACGATGGTGGCAAGATACACAGGCATCCTTTTACCAAGTGCATCCCCGAACCATTTTCTCGCATTTTTAGACAGCTTCAGCATCGGCTGACTGACAGAAATCGGGTAAAAGATATAATCCTTGAACCAGGTACCCATGGTAATATGCCATCTTCTCCAGAATTCTGTTATGGATTTTGAAAAATATGGCCGTTCAAAATTCTCTTTCATCTTTATTCCAAACATCTGTGCAATACCAATGGTGATATCTATACCTCCGGTAAAGTCAGCATACAGCTCAATGGAATATAATATCATCAGCAGAAACACATAAATTCCGCTGTAATCATCGGTGTTATTAATGATGGTATTTACTGCGATCACCATTCTGTCTGCAATCACAAGCTTTTTAAAAAATCCCCAGAGTACGCGCTGCAGCCCGAACATGATCTCGCGTCCGTTTCTGTCATGCGACCCGTATAAGGTCTGTGACAGATCTTCGTAACGACTGATCGGTCCCTGAATGATCTGAGGAAAAAAGGACGTAAAAAGAGCCAGCCTGAAAATATTTTTCTCCGGCGGGTGCTTTGCTCTGTAAACATCGATGAGATAGCTCATGGTCTGAAACGTATAAAAGGAGATTCCCATAGGAAGTGCTATATCAAGAAAAGATATCGTCCCCTTATGGAACATATCTGCTATCTTATTAATGTTATCTATTGTGAAATTAGAATATTTGATAACTGCCAGAATGCCCAGATTGAACACAAGACAGCTGACCATAAGGAGCCGCTGCTTCTTTTTCATGGCAGCTTTATAAGTCTTTCTTTCCTCTCTTGAAAGCTCCTGTCTGTGTTCGCTGATATAGACTTCTGTCCTGTTCTGAAGTCTGCCGATCTGTGTGGCTGCTAAATAGGTCGTTAGTACCGTGGTCAGAATATAGATCAGGTTGCCGATACCACTGTATGCATAAAAGACCATACTGGCAAACAGCAGTATCATCCACTGGAAGCGTTTTGGAAAGCTGTAATAGAGCAGCAATGTCAGAAGGACAAAGCCTATAAATAAATAAGAAGTGAAAAGCATAGGTTCTCCGATCAGTCTTCGTCCATAAGTCTGGTAATCAATGCATAGAGTGCTCTGGCAGAATCAAAATTCTTTTCAACGATCTCCTCAGCAGGGATGGTAACATCAAAAGCATCATTAACTTCTGCTATGATAGTCACAATATCAAAGGAATCAAAAATCTTTCCTGTGACAAGCTGTGTGTTTGTTTCATAGTCGATCTCCGGGTGAAGATCCTGCAATATTTCTAATAAATCATTCATGTTCATACTCCTTTTTTATTGTTATATATAGCCCGCAGTGCCAGTCTGTCAATTTTACCATTCAGCGTCAGCGGCATCTGGTCGATCTGTTCCACAAGGTTAGGAACCATATATCTTGGCAGCTTCTCTCTGCAATACAGCACGGCGTCTGCTTTGCTTACCTCACCTGTATAATAGACGATGATTTTTTTCTTTTCCTGATCAAACAGTGATACCGCCTGAAGAATACCCGGCATCCTGTTAAGGACCATTTCTATCTCGCCAAGTTCGATTCTGTGCCCCATGTGTTTGATCTGATAATCTTTTCTGGAAAGGAACATCAGATCCCCTTCTTCATTATATCTTCCAATGTCGCCGGTGCGGTATATCAATTCCGGATAATTCTGGTTTAACGGGTTCTGTACAAATACTTCACCGGTCTTTTCAAATGCTTTATAATAACCAAGTGTCAGTGCTGTCCCACGGATACAGATCTCACCCTGCTCTCCTTCTCCAGCAGGCTTATTATCCTCAGTCAGAAGCATGATCTCCGTGTTAGGGAACGGGCCGCCTATCGGAATAACATCATCCGGTGTCCATTGCTTCTTTATCTCATAGAAGCAGGACATCCCGGTTGCTTCTGTCGGACCGTACAGATTAATAAATCTGGTGTCCGGCATTTTGCTCTGCCATATCATGAACTGTTTAGCCGGGAAAACTTCACTTCCGAATGCAACAGTCTTAAGATACTTCGGAACTTCTTTTTCCAGCGCACCGAGACCTGATATAAAGGTAAGTGCCGGAACGACCCAGCAGATGGTATTGATCTTTTTTTCATTCAGATACTCAACCAGCTTCAGTGGAAGCATAAATAATTCTTTGGGTATCAGGTAGGTCGTGGCACCAAATTTCAGTGTAGGATACAATTCTTTCAGACAGGCATCCACATATAACGGTGCCTGATTACCGAACACCGTATTCTCATCTACTCGAAGAACATCGGACAATGTCTCAATATAATCAATAACCGATCTGTGACAAGCAACCACGCCTTTTGGTATTCCTGTAGATCCGGAGGTAAACACAATATAAATAGCATCCGTATCAATGGATTTTTTTCTTACATTCTGAAGCAGTTCTGCGTCTCTATGTATCTGTACGGCCTCTTCATACTGATAGACCTTACCGCTGTACTGTATCCGCTCAAGCATGAGTGCTGCCGAAGCATCACAGACAACAGCTCTTGGATTCAACGTCTGAAAAATCAGTTCGACCCTGTACTCCGGCAATTCTTCATCAAGGGGCACATAATAACAGCCTGCCGAAACAATACCAAAAAAAGCTGCGATTGTCCTGCTCTGCTTTCTCATAAAGATAACAACCGGTTCTTTATAAAACCCATCTTTTAAAAGTCTTGTTCCAAGCTTTCCCGCTTCCTCATATACTCGTGAAAATGTGTAGGTTTCTTTTTCATCAATATACGCCGCTTTATCCGGGTATATGGTTACGATCCTGTCCAGATATTCCAGGACATTATTCTGACGATCCATACTGTACTCCATTTCTATTTTTAATCCTTTACGCCTTGACACTTGCTCCGCAGCTTTCTATTGCTTTTGCTGCAAGCAGTTCCATCATGTCAAGAAAACCTTCGCCAATGGGATAGTCTTTTTTGACCAGCGATAATTCCGTACATCCAAGCAGGTTGATCTCTGCGCCAAGACCTTTCAGCTCTTTGGCTACATCCTGAAACATCGATATATCCACAGCAATGTCTGCTTTCACCTGTTCATAAATGATCTTCATCAGCTTTGACTGACCATAAGAAGACGGAATCACTGTTTCGATGCCGTAAGTCAGCAGCTCCTGTTGTAAAAATCCACAAGCCGCTGTCCCGGCAGTTGCCATCAGGCCAGCTTTGGTGATGTTCCTGCTTTTTAAAAATCGCGCTGTTTCCTGTACCATACTGATCACTGGAACACTGCTTGCTTTAGATATTTCTTCAAAGAAATAGTGAGCTGTCACGCATGGAATAGCGATTACCTCACAGCCTCCGTCGATTAGTATCTTCATGCCATCCAGAATCTGAGGTAAAGGACTTTCCTTGCTCTCTCCAAGCAAAAAGCTGGTCCGGTCCGGAACTGTGGTCTTATTGCACACAAGCATCGGAATATGTTCATTGTCTTTTGAAGCCTCGGTCATTTTTACGACCAGCTCCATATAATATACGGTTGCCATAGGCCCCATACCGCCAAGTATACCAAGTGTTTTCGTAGTCTTCCCCCCCATGCTGCTTTTTAATCAATACAGCATTATCATTTCGTTGTAACTTAAGGAACTATGCTTAAGGAACTATGTCCACATCATATAAGCTCTTATCATATCGGTAATAATAACCGTTACCTCCGCGAAGTTCACTGTATGCGGCAATTTGTGAATCTGTTACCATGAAGGATTCAAAAGGGTAAAGATGTGAATGTGCCGATGCATCAAAATGATACCACCCGTCACCACAATTCACTAACAGCCAGTAATGTCTGGATTCGCCTTCATAAGATAAACGGACAACATCAAGATTTGGAATGCCTGCCTTGTCAAGTAAAAGTTTGGAAATGATATAGCTCGTAAAACAATCTCCGCAACGCTTGGTAAGACCATTCAAAGCTTCCTTAACCCAGTTGTTCTTATCTGATGTTCCTGTATAAGCAATTGGAAGGACATAGTCATAAACGGCTCTTGCCTTTTCACGCATTGTCATATCATCTCTAAATATCTGGTCTGCCACCTGATTCAGCTTTTCCTGCAGTTCGTCATAATCAGAGGCAGAAGTCACAACAATAACAAATGCTCCGCCTGTCACTGTATTTCCGGATAAATCGCTTGCCGAATATATGATCGGATATTCACCAGCCTTACGTATATTGACTTTGCTGCTGTCAATGGTCACAGCAACTTCGCCGTCACGATCATCTACCGCGGAAACACCGGAAAGATACCTGACAGCTTCTCCTTCATTAATAACAATATCATCTACTCCATACAATACAGGCGCGGTAGTATCCTGCATTACTGTGATTTCTGTTTGCAGAACAGTCGAATTATCGCTGGAATCTGTGAGACGAATGAATACAGAATACACTCCGGGTGTAGTAAAGTCCGGTTCTTCCACATAACTATACTTTACAGAAGATGCTTCCTGCACATCGACAAGCAGTTCTTCCGGAGCAATGTAACTTCCCGTAAAAGCAGCCCCCGTAACAACAGAGGCCCTTGGTGATATGGAATCCGTATAGATCAAATCACTTTCGTACATTTCTCCATCGATTAACATGGCGACAGTGACCTCTCCGGGTTCATTGGCAGCAGGTTCGGCAATATAAAATGCTTTGTCCTTATCAGCCTTTGTTTTTAGAAAAACTGATACATCCGGTACCCCTTGGTCTAACTCATATGCTATCTTTTCGATGACCTTTGATATTCTGAGCTTTGTGACATATGTTGCCTGATTCCCTGCACTATCTGTCAGTAAAAGCTCTACGGACTGCCAGCTTGTTGATGCATAATCGATTGGCTCAGCGAATTCTGCAGACACTTCACTTTCATCCGAAATACTGACGATAAAATCCTGTGGAACAAGCTGATCTGTTTCATACAAATCTAAAGTACTGATCACAGCTCTTGGCGGTGTAACATCTGCTGGAATCTCAGGTGTACAAGTTGCAGTGTCCGCCTGATCTGCAAATGCAGCAGTCTGGAGCATATCAACTCCTCTGTCGGTACAGCTGCAAATACCGAAAATCGCAGTAACTGTCAATAATAACAATCCCAAACGATATCTCATGGTTCCTCTCCTTTTTGCCGCTTATTCGATCCTTTTGGCGACAACGACCAGTCTTCCTTTTTTCTCCTCCAGATGCGGAGAACAGGTGATCAATGTTAAAATATCATCTCCATAGGTCAATGAAACTCCTGTATCGTAAAGTGCCAGTTCTTTCACATTATCTGCAAAATAATTGAACTCCTCTTCAGTTTCAGCATCTATGAAGCGATAGAATTTGAAGACCTGATCATCAGAGTTGAATACCTGACTCAGAAAAACAGCAGATATCTCATAGGTAGCCTCTTCATAAATTGTGTCAAAATATATGTATCTGTTTTCTTCGAAAAAGCTTTGTTCCTTATATTTATGCAGGTCTGCAAACATAGTGCCCGCATGCATATTGTGTCCATAAATCATAACATTCGTTGTTCGTTCCGGAACAATCGTACAGTGTTCGTCGATAAACAGACAGCCGGCAGTTTCATCCTCTCCGTAAAAATTCCTGCGAAGATAAAATTCGTTGTCCTTTAGTACGACCGGGTAATCAATCACCGTTCCAGGAATCTTTATCCATCCGGCTAAATCATTGTTCAGTTCGTAAAGCGCCTGATACTTCTCCAGAACCACCGGCTCTACATAGGGTGTCGGTGTTGGCGTTGCTGTTGGTCCAATGGTTGCTTTTGGTAATTCTGTGATCACCGGTACTTCACTGGGTGTTGGTGTCAGCGTCTGGACAGGTGTCACCGAGCGTTCCTGCGAACCAAGTGCAATCATATCGGCCAGCCTGTCATATGATTTTTGTGCCTGAACATTTTTTAAGTAGTAAATCCCCAAGTAGTTTATGCAAGCCATTAATGTGATGGTAAAAATAAATAACATTATCTTGCTTCTCATCTTTACACCGTTACCTCATTCTCTAATCGTGAATCAGTTGCATTATACCATCGCCTATTTATAAAAGCAAGACAGTTCATGCCCGCTTTTCACCATTTTCAGGCTTAGATATCTTTTTTAGTTTATATTCTTTTGGTGTCTCCGTCAAGTAAAATCCGCTTTCAGTCAAATGATTGACTTCCTGACATTTTCAAATATAATAGAAGAAGCAGAGTGTTTGCTTATAATAGAAAGGAATCTCTATGTGGATAGCCGATCAATGGAATGATTACGAAGTTTTAGATACTTCAGATGGAGAAAAACTGGAACGCTGGGGAAAATATCGCCTGATAAGACCAGACCCACAGGTCATCTGGAATACAGAAAAAGATGCCGGCTGGAAAAACTGCGATGCGCATTATCATAGAAGTGCAAAAGGCGGAGGTGAATGGGAATTCTTCCATCTGCCTCAGACCTGGGAAATCGAATATCGTGACTTAAAATTCAGACTGCAGCCTTTCAGTTTTAAACATACAGGACTATTCCCCGAACAGGCAGTCAATTGGGACTGGTTCAGTAAATTAATTATGAATGCCAAAATCCAGAACCCAGAAAAACCTGTGCGAGTTCTTAATCTTTTTGCGTATACAGGCGGAGCTACCATCGCCGCTGCCAAAGCCGGTGCAGAGGTCGTACATGTCGATGCTTCAAAAGGGATGGTGACCTGGGCGAAAGAAAATGCGGCACTTTCTGGCTTACAGGATGCACCAATCAGATATATTGTTGACGATTGCAAGAAGTTCGTAGAACGGGAGCTCAGACGTGGTAATCAATATGATGCCATTATTATGGATCCTCCTTCATACGGGAGAGGCCCAAGCGGTGAGATCTGGAAGATGGAAGAAAGTATTGACCCTTTTCTCCAGCTGACAGCCAAGCTTCTGTCACCAGATGCTTTATTCTTTCTTCTTAATTCTTATACTACAGGATTACAGCCTGCTGTTATGACCTATATGATACAGCTTGCTGTCGGAAAAGTATTTGGCGGAACAGTAATTTCTGATGAGATCGGTCTGCCGGTCACTTCAACATCCTTGATTCTGCCTTGTGGTGCATCAGGACGATGGCAGCGTTCTGAATAAAAGGGCAAAAAGACTGGCGATAGTCTTCTGGAACTTATACAATGGTTTAAAAAAAGAACAGCATTTTTGACTTGCTGTTCTTTTTTGTAGTCTGTTATTTATACTGAATAATAAAAATGATCATTCTGCCATCTTAACCCTCTGACCGTATATGACAGATCCGCACACAATTACATTTCTTCCGCTCTTTTTCGCATAATATAATGCTTTATCTGCTTCGTTATATAGAACATCGAAATCAGTGTCACTTGTTGGAATCACTGACGCAACGCCAATACTGACTGTAACATATGGATTAGATAAAGCCGGGCTCTGTGGTATGCCCATCTTTTCTATATTAGATCGAATTTTTTCAGCAAGCTTGACAGGTTCCATTCCGTTCGTACCATGAATGAATACAAGAAATTCCTCACCACCGATTCTGGCTACCACATCAGTGTTACGGCGAGCTGAATGCTGAATGGCTGCAGCGACTTTCTGAAGACACTTATCACCTTCAGGATGACCAAATGTATCATTGTACTTTTTGAAATTATCAATATCCATGACAAGAACCGCTACCATATTCTTGTTTCTTATACAATAGGGCCATATGGCTGACAAATGTCTGTCAAGTCCGCGGCGGTTGAACAATCCGGTAAGCGGATCTTCTTCTGCATCTTTTGACATCAGCAGCATCTTCTGCTTCATCTCAAAAGCTGTTGCCTGAAGGCCATACAGAATCCTTGAGAGAACAATAAACAGTGCATTCGCTGCAATCAGTCCGGCAAACTGAAATGGTGAAACGCGAAAATAAACTGCTGTTCCGATGATGAATGCTCCCTGCAGTGTCATATATACTGCCGTATCCTTGTTAGAAAACATCGCTACCATCGTTATTACTGCAAGTGAAAGATAATATGCCGTAAAATCACCATGCACCTGGAATGTAATAAAGCTCAGCCCGCAGCTGAATATCATAAATAGTACCCAGAAGCTGTAAAATGTAAATTCTATAAGAGTAAATCTTTTTTTGTTCGAAGCAAAGGTCGATAATGCAAAAT
>QKDK01000015.1 GCA_003252135.1 Clostridia bacterium | reverse complement strand
AGGCAATGATACAGGAGTTTTACGAAATTTTAAATCACGGTTTGATTTACCCCGTATATCAGGCTATTGTTTCGCTGGAAGATGGAACAGTGTTTGGCTATGAGGCCTTGAGCCGTATCTCGAAAGAACATTCGAAACTAAACATCAGTATTATTTTCTCCATTGCAGAGGATGAAAAGAAAGTCTGGGAGCTCGAAACGCTTTGCAGAAGAATATCCCTGAAAACAGCAGGAGACCAACGGCAGGATAAAAAGATTTTTCTGAATGTAGATCCCAAAGTGATCCATGATGAAGAATATAAGGCAGGTTTTACCAATGAAATTCTGGAACAATATCATCTTCAGTCAGATGACATTGTTATTGAGATTACGGAAAGAAGCTCTGTTGAAGATGCCGAGACATTCCGTGAGACCATACAGCATTATAAGAGCGAGCGGTTCAAAATTGCCATTGATGATTACGGAGAAGGATATTCGGGAATCAACAGGATCTGCGCCGTGATGCCGGAGTATATAAAGCTTGATATGGCCATTGTCAGGGACATCGATAAGGACATGATCAAACAGACCATGGTCGAAAATATGGTCGATATGTGCAACAAAATAAAGATAAAGCTGATTGCGGAAGGAATCGAGACTGAAGAAGAATTAAAGGAGCTCATTCGGCTCGGAGTTTCATACGGACAGGGTTATTTTCTGCAATATCCAGGAAAAAGGATGCTTGATATAACAAAAGACTGTAAAGATATCATAACGAATTATTATAAATGGCATAAAGCAAATGCATACGAACCTTCTTTTTTTGGAAATGTTGGAATGATATGCAAGAAAAACACGACAACAATCCTGTCTACACTTGCGTCCTCGCTCTATGAACATATTACACAGAACCCCACGATTACGGAAATCTGTGTTCTGGATGAAAAAGAGCATGTCAGAGGGATTTTTACGAAACAGCGCCTTCTGCAGATTTTCGGAGGGCGATATGGATTCAATCTGAATGCCAAAAAGAGAGCTGAAGATTTAATGAATACTGATTTTTTGTCGGTCGATATAAATACATCAATTGAAGCTGCCTCCAAGATGGCATTGCTGCGTGCATCAGAAAACATATATGATGCCGTAGTGATAACAAAGGAAGATCGATACGCAGGTGTGATAACGATTAAAGATTTACTGGAAACTGCCATCAGTATTCAGGTCACGCGTGCTAAAGATGCCAGTCCGCTTACTGGCTTGCCGGGCAATAAAACAATAAATAAATATTTGCAGGATTTTGGAAAAAGAAAAAAGACGTTCACGGTAATTTATCTTGATATGGATAATTTCAAGGCCTACAACGATGCTTATGGTTTTCACAACGGAGACCTGATGATACAGCGTGTCGCTGAATGTATGCAGATGTGCTGCAATAACAATGAATTCATGGGACATATCGGAGGCGATGATTTTGTGATCATCTCTGAATCATGGGATGTGGAAGGTCTTTGCAGGGAAATCATCAGTCAGTTCAAAAAATCGATTGAAAATCTATACAGCAAGTCCGATTGGCAAAAGGGCTTTATAATATCGCTGAACCGCAGCGGTATCAAAGAAAATTTTCCGATCGTGACCCTGTCGATAGCAGGAATAACAAATAAATATCATGCATTTGATAATCTTGAAATTGTTTCTAAGGATATTGCCAAATTAAAAAAGGAATGTAAAAAGGTGGCAGGTGACTATTATAAAATCATATAATAGCTGCCCTTTTTGAATGTAAAAACAAGGAGGAAGCATATGAAGATCAGAACACATTACAACATTGCAAGACTGTCACTTGAAACCGGAAGACGCTTTGAGACTTTTACGATTGACCTATGGATAAAAAGAACAGCATTCTGTCTGGGGGCAGTTCTGCCTGATTTCAGACCGGGAAGATTTTTACATGAACATTTTTATAAAAGATCCAGTGATTATGTCTTTGAAACACTTGGCAGGCTGCAGTGCAAGAAAACCATGGGGATTCTAGAAATCATCAAGCTTGGAGAAATGTCACATTATCTGAGCGACTTCTGCTGTCAGGTACATCAGAGCGTTGGACTGGAAAATCCACTGCAGCATGCTTTTTATGAAAGAAAAATGAATCTTTATGTAAAAAAGAATTTTTATCTGCTTAGAGAAAAGTTTATCGAAAGTACGATCCAGTATGGCAGCCTGCAGAATATGGAGCCTGTTTTCGAAAAGCTGAAAGAGTACTGGAGCGGCGAAGCATCGCTGACACATGATCTGACAAAGGCAGTAGAAATTTCAGGTTTACTGTATTATGGAATGGCAGCTGAAAAAATGGGCTGTATTTCTCTCGATTATGCTACTTTAGGCTTCCATGTCTTGACAGAAAATTAATTATTCGTTAGACTATTCTTATAGTCATTAAGACTAAAGAGATAGTCTTTTATTTTATTATGTGGAGGTTCGGCTATGGAGGAAAAAGCAAAACAGGATGACAGCAGTATTGTTCCATTGATCAAGGAAAGAAAGCGCTGGCTTTTTTTTGGACTGCCCTTTACGTTCACCAAGTATACAATGGATGGAAAAAGCTTGAAAATGTTCAAAGGTTTTTTTACAACAACGGAAGAAGATCTGTTGCTGTTCCGTGTTATGGATGTTTCAGTTAAGCGTACTCTTTTTCAGAAAATGTCCGGTCTTGGTACTCTGACTGTTGTATCATCGGATAAAACGAATTCGACGCTTG
>QKDK01000350.1 GCA_003252135.1 Clostridia bacterium | reverse complement strand
TGCTCTGTCAACAGCAACAATAGCTGTATCTTTGGCTGCAGCCATATAAATACCAAGCTTTAATACCAGTCGGTAGGATTCTCCATTTTGCTGTCTGATATGTTTTGAATCTGACACGATCTGTTTTACCTTGCCAAGCAATTCGTCCTGTGTTTCGTATTCGTATAAGGTAACGAACTTGTCACCAGTAATACGGCATACTATGTCCTGCGGAGAGCCGGCTGCTGATAATATGGATGATAAGGCTGTCAGGATATAATCGCCGACAGGATATCCGTAGTTGTCATTGATCAGTTTGAACTGGTAAATGTCAGAGTAAACAAGAGCATATTTCTTTCCTGGATTAGCCGAAAAGGTTTCGTTCACCTTTCCAAGGAAGGCATTAAAATTATAAGTCTCAGTTAAAGGATCCATCTGCGAAACAAAGTTGAAACGTTCTTCTGTATGAAGATGAAGGATATAGCTTCCGATAATTTTTGAAAGAAGTGACAGAGAATCTGTTTCGTTCTTCTTCCAGGTTCGCGGTTTATCTGATGTGCAGATGGAGACATAACCGATATAATTATTCTGATATCTGATACCGCATTGAAATAAGCCTCGCGTGTTCTTCCTGCACAGCTCATCCGAGCGCAGAAGAGCTGGGTCAGCGATACGAGCAAGATCGTCTGTCAGATAAATGCCCTGCGCATTCTGCATAAAAGGTGTGAAAAGACCTGCGGCTGTGACCGGTTCATTTCGAAGATGTTCGTCAAAGGAATACTTTGAATCGATGTACCATTCATGCGTTACAGAGGCAGATTGCGAGTCTTCAGAGTATTTTACAATGAAAATATGATCCAGATTATAGTAAATGCCGATAAGAGAAAGCATCATATTGATGGAAACATCAATATCTCTTGAGTCAAAGAGTATATCTATGGAGTTAGCGATCAGATTGCTGTCCACAGCGGAACGGTCTTCAAATGTGGTAATACTGTGCATCAGAGGCTGGGATTTTGTATAGCGCTCGGAATCAGGCATGGAGATCATCTGATCATTATATAGGCTGTATCTGCTTTTCCCTCTTCTTTTTGCATCATACAAAGCCATTTCAGCCTTAGAATAAAGACCTTCATATGTGATATCATCCACTGGGTAGATGGAAATTCCTATGCTGCCGGAAATGCTCTGATTTTTATTTCCTGCATAGATACCATGGAACATATTGATGATGTATTGTGCCATGTCCTCTACGTAAGAAATGGAAGGCACAAAATCAAGCAGAATGACGAACTGGTCGGCACCGTAACGTCCAAGGATACTGTTGGAACTGAAAAGCTTGCGAAGTCTGCCTGCAACATCCAGCAGTATGGCATCAGAGAATACATAGCCATAGGCTTCATTGATCTGGTTGAAGTCGTCAATATCAACAAGCATTATGGCAAAAATGGTCGGTTCATCCATCGTTGCGATTCGTTCTGATACTTTTTCCATAAAAGCGTTATAATTGTATAGCTTTGTCAGAGAATCCTGAAGTGCTTTTTCCTTTAAGGTCGCCATTTCAAGCCGCTGCTCGTTGATATTAGCGACCTGTCCGATAATACTGACAGGATAACCGTCTTTATCAAAGATCTTGCTTCCGCTGAGCTCATACCATTCATAGCTTCCTTCGCGATTGCGGATCCGTAATTCTGTATGGACGGTTGGTTCGGTTGATATCAGAGAATCGAAAAATTTATGAAGAGCTGTATGATCTTCAGGATAGATCAGTTCACGATTGAGAAGAACTTTCCGGTCAGTGCCTTGAGCGGTGATACCGCAAAGAGAGGCCAGCTCGGATTCATCCATATAGAGCTTGTCATCTGCGACCTTGTATTCCCAGATGGTATTCTTGGAGCTTTCCAGAGCCAGATGATATCTTTTATGTTCCATGGCGAGTGTTGCCTTATTCCTTGTAAGACGTATGGTGTCGTAAAAATGTATAAAATAAAGCCAGCTTGCCAGAATAATGACAAGAATCAGAATGGTCGAGGTGTATTTGGAGATGACGGCGGAGACCCCTTGAATCGTTCCTTTGATCACAGTAGACGGAATAACAAGAATGAGCGACCAGCCATTGTCTGTGACCGGTGCTGTATATATATAGAATGCATTATTTTTGGTGGAATATTCGGCGTTGTATGATTCAGACATATTTACTGCATCGCTCAGGCCTGCCAGTGTGCCTTCTGTAAAATCGACAGCGGATAACTTGGAATAGAAATCTGAACCGATATCGTCTGCAGTTTCGGAGGCAAGTATCTGGCCCGATGCATTTACCACAACGGCAAAGCTGTCAGGATAGGGAACAGTCAGGGTTACCAGACTTGCAAACTTTGCAGAATGATCCTCTGACTGGACGTATGCACTTGAGATTTCCTGAGAGAGAGATTCATGAACGGTCTGAATGGTCTTGCTGATAGAAGCTGCCTGCGAACTTACAAGATCAGAACGGAAGGCAACAAATTGAGATACTGCAAATCCAAATAAAAGAAAGCTGATGACAATTGTAATCTTGCTGGTGCTGATTTTTTCTCTGCGCATAGTGGAATCCTTTCAAACCAAGTGTGAAAGAAAAGCCCTTTCACACTTTTATTTGTGATGCAAAAAGCGGCATCATGTTTTGAAGTATAATCGTGAAGAGCCTTTATTCCTTCATGGAAAGACTTTATAAATTCGATATATATTATGCACAAAAGCGCATAAATATACTAAAAAT
>QKDK01000055.1 GCA_003252135.1 Clostridia bacterium | reverse complement strand
CGGTTAACATACCTGGGAGTGCATGTTCCTGGCAATAAAATGGGAGTTACAGGGCTCGAACCTGTGACCCTCTGCTTGTAAGGCAGATGCTCTCCCAGCTGAGCTAAACTCCCATATTGTTGACCGCTCACGAGCGGTACATACAACATTATATTGAGACAGGGGACTTTTGTCAAGAAGTATTTTCAAATATTTTCGGTTGAATTACGCATAGAGATAAGGTATAATATTTTGTGTTAATACAGTAGGAATTTGCTGTTCTCGTAGGAGGAGCTATCGTGGTTGAGAAAAGACGGAATAAAAGATTGAAAGCTGAATTAAGTCTTAAGATATCATCACTTTTTAAACAGGATAATGTTCTGGTCAGGGATCTGAATGCTCCGATCCGTGTTATCGACATTTCAAAAGGTGGGATAGGTTTTACGTCAAAAAGCGATCTGCCGCTTGGTTTTTATTTCAACGCAGACATACAGCTTGGAGATGATGATGCCTCACTCTATTGTGTAGTTAAGATTATTCGCAAAGAAGATCAGGGAGATGAAACGTATCTTTATGGCTGCGAGATGGTTGGTCTTGCACCGGTGCTGTCATACATTTTTGATAACTATGAGAAATCTCTGAAGTGAGAACAACAGGGTAAACTTGATACGACTGGCGGAATGCGCGCTTAGCGCAGGTGGGATGACCCACAGGGAGTATCGGGAACCTTGCATCATGGAGAATGATAGAAGTTCTGTGATGTTTTGACTGAATGCCGACCGCCTGGGCGACCACAAGGGTTACCCAGGTGGTTTTTTTGTGCTTTTTTAAGTATGATTTGGAGTTCTGCTGACTGGAGCCAGCAGACAGGATTTGACTGCGCAGGACCTGAGCCACTGGCTGCTCCCAGAGTAAGCCGCAGTATGGAGGAAAACATGAGAGCATTAATTAGTGTATCTGACAAAACAGGAATCATCGAGTTTGCAAAAGAACTGACAGCACTTGGCATCGACATCATCTCTACAGGCGGAACCTATGCAAAGCTGAAGGAAGCAGGCGTAAAAGCACTTGAGATTTCGGAAGTCACCGGATTTCCGGAATGCCTGGATGGACGTGTTAAGACACTGCATCCTGCAGTGCATGCCGGTCTTCTTGCTATGAGAAGCAATCAGGATCATATGAAACAGATCCGCGATCTGAACATTGAGACCATTGACCTTGTTATTGTGAATCTGTATCCTTTTAAGGCAACCATTTTAAAGGACGGTGTAACACGGGCAGAAGCAGTTGAGAATATTGATATCGGCGGTCCTACCATGCTTCGTTCTGCAGCTAAAAACTATCAGGATGTTGCGGTTGTTGTGGATCCGTCTGATTATGAAAAGGTGCTTACCGAGCTTAAAACAGAGAACGGTGTATCTCTTGATACAAAGTTCTATCTGATGCAGAAGGTGTTCATGCATACATCAAATTATGATACCATGATTGCCGATTACCTTAAAAAACAGCGCAAAGATTTTTCTCTGCCGGATACACTGACGATGACTTTTGAAAAGATTCAGGACATGCGATATGGAGAAAATCCTCATCAGAAGGCCGCATTCTATCGTGAGATCGGTAAGAAGACAGGATCTCTTACAGATGCTGTTCAGTTAAACGGAAAAGAGCTCTCCTTTAACAATATTAATGATACCAACGGTGCACTTGAATTATTAAAAGAATTTTCAGAACCAACCGTAGTTGGCTGCAAGCATGGCAATCCATGCGGCGTCGGAAGTGCTGATACCATAGAAGAAGCTTGGGATAAGGCATTCAATGCTGACAAGACCTCCATCTTCGGCGGAATCGTTGTTTCGAACAGAACTATTACAAAAGCAATGGCAGAGCAGATGATGCCTGTATTCCTTGAGGTCGTGGTTGCACCTGCTTATGAAAAGGAAGCACTTGACCTGTTCTGTACAAAAGCTAATATCAGAATCCTTATGCTGGAAGGCATAGAAGTCATGCAGGATGAGAATGCATATGATATGAAGAAGGTAAACGGCGGACTGATCGTACAGACAATTGACAGCAAACTGCTGGAAGAAGATGAATTGAAAGTCGTAACAGACCGTGCACCTTCTGCAAAAGAAATGGAAGATCTTCTGTTTGCATGGAAGGTATGTAAGTTCGTAAAATCAAACGGAATTGCGCTTGCAAAGAACAAGCAGAGCGTTGGTATAGGACCTGGTCAGGTAAACAGGATCTGGGCTACAAAGCAGAGCATTGAGCATGCAAAAGAGCTGATCGGAGATGATGCAGCAAAAGGAGCTGTTCTTGCATCTGATGCATTCTTCCCGTTCGATGACTGTGTAGAAGCAGCATATGAGGCTGGAGTTACAGCGATTATACAACCAGGCGGTGCGAAGAGAGATGAGGATTCCATAAAGAAGTGTAATGAGTATGGAATTGCCATGGTATTTACCGGAATGCGTCATTTTAAGCACTAAAATATATAATAAGGGCACTGACAAAACCCCCAATGGTTTGTGCCAGTGCCCTTTTTGTTTTGTTACAACCCACACCCAATCAGTACTTTTTTAAATATATTCCTATGTTCCATATTCCTATATATAAAAAACGTGATTATGTACCGAAGCTTCTTTGTGTAAACCCCAGACTTGTGTTTATAACGAAATGTGCAGCAATTACAGTTTTGTAACGTTAGCTGCCTGTGGTCCCTTCTCACCATTTACTACTTCAAATTCTACTGCTTCGCCTTCTT
>QKDK01000179.1 GCA_003252135.1 Clostridia bacterium | reverse complement strand
AAAACCTGCCAAACTGATCTACCTTATTTTTATGATTGTATGCTGTGGTTTTGTGTTATTCACCTCAAAGCTGGGAAATGTACCTGAGGCCGGTTATAAGGACATACATACGCTGACTGCAATTATTTTCGCTTTCTTTACGCTCATGTTCGTTCTGATTGCCAGAAGTGGTTTTGATGCAGGATCAACAATTTTTAAGATGCCGGATGCAAATTTACTTTTCCCATCCCCTATATCAGCGCAGAGCATTCTTTTTTACGGCCTGTTCCAACAGCTTGGTACATCATTGCTGCTTGGCTTTTTCCTTGTATTTCAATATACTTGGCTGCATCAGACATTTGGTATTACTTTTCTGAATCTTTTTGCCATATTACTTGGCTATGCCCTGATCATGTTTACTGCACAGCTGACAGCTATGGTCATATACTGCATATCCTGCACGAACGACAAAAGCAGAACAATTCTGCAGGGGATTTTTTATGGTATCATTATATTGCTTGCCGCAGGTGCTTTAGCTGCTGCATTTTCAGATAAAGCTGATTTTTTACAACAGCTGATAAACTATGGAAACAGCACAGCGGCTACTATTTTTCCTGTCAGCGGCTGGATTGCAGCTATTGTCAGCGGAATGCTGCAGAATGATGCCTCCATGATGCTGACTGGAGCTGCAGCTTATGCAGTATTTATGATTGTTATTGTGATATATTTTAAAGCGTCTAATCCTGATTATTATGAAGAGGTGCTTCAGACTTCGGAGAAGACCTTTGCTTCTGTTACAGCAGCAAAAGAAGGACGTGCAGCAGAAGTAGTACCTAAAAATGTTAAGCTTGGAGCAACAGGTTTTAAAAACGGAAAGGGAGCAAGTGCATTTTATTACAAACATTTGATTGAGAACAGGAGAAGCAGGACATTTCTGTTACCTCCGATGCAATTGATTTTTGCTGTGATTTCCATACTGTTTGCTGTTTTCATGAAGGAGGCGGGAATCATTGCTGTTCTTGCTTTTGCAACCTATATGCAGATATTTTCAATAGCACTTGGACGGATGACTAGAGAGCTATCGAAACCTTTTATTTATCTTGTGCCGGAGCCTGCTTTCAAAAAACTGATTTACTGCATGAAGGAAAGCTTTTCAGGATTTGTACTGGAGGCTCTGCTTGTTTTCATACCGGTCGGTATTATTATGGGGAGCCCTGTTACTGTCATAGCAGCATGTGTTGTTGCAAGGATTTCCTATTCTTTGATTATGACTGCAGGTAATCTGATTGTTGAAAGAATCTTTGGACACGGGACTTCCAAGGTATTCACAATGCTCTTTTTCATGCTTTGTATCTTTATTATGGTACTGCCAGGAATTATAGCAGCAGTGATCGCTGCAGTATTGTTACAGGGCTTGTTTGCTGCAATGACATCAATACTCTTGATACTATCTGTTTTCAATGTTCTGGTATCAGCACTGGCTCTGTTCCTGTGCAGAAATATGCTTGAATATCCGGAACTTAACTAAATAAGGGGGAACAGCCATGAATGTGATGAAGGATCATACAATCGGAGATGTTAATGAAATCAAAAAAAATGGCAGAGTAGTTCCATATCGATCATCTGTGGCATTGTTCTGGACAGGCAGCGGTATTACGATTACAGTGAAAGCGTCAGAACTATGGATCGAAGCAGAGTCAGATTATACTGTCTATGAACCATGGATCAGTATTTTGATCAATGGGGTCAGAGTCAGCAGAATAATGATTCAAAAAGGCAGACAGTGGATCTGTCTTTTCAGAGGAATGAATACAGAGCTTGAAAAAACTGTAGAGATAAAAAAAGATACACAGGCTATGGCTGCAGACAATAATCATTATGTTTTACTTCACACAGTAAGAACAGATGGTGAACTGTTAAAGACAGCAGCCTTAAATAAAAAAATCGAGTTTATCGGAGACAGTATAACATCAGGAGAAGGTATCATTGGTGCGAAGGAAGAGACGGACTGGATATCCATGTGGTTTGACTCTGTTGATAATTATGCAACCATGACGGCAAAAAAGCTTAAAAGTGAGTGCAGTATTATTTCACAAAGCGGCTGGGGTGTGTACTGTGGCTGGGATAATACGGTCAGGAATAATATACCGGATATTTATGAATTAAATTGCGGTGCATGTTCGGGAGACAATGAAATAATTCTTGCCGCAAAAGAGAATTATGATTTTAACGCATATCAGCCAGATGCCATTGTTATTAATCTTGGAACCAATGATACAAGTGCTTTTTCCAATGAAGGATGGCTTGATACAGAGAGCGGTGTTTTATATAAGCTGCATAAGAATGAAGATGATTCTTTTTGTGAAGCAGATGCTTTATTGGTCAAAACTGCAGTGATCAGGTTTTTAAAGAAACTGCGTTGTTTTCATAAATCTGCTTATCTGGTATGGGCTTATGGAATACTTGGAACAGATCTTGAACCATATATACTGCAGGCCATAACACAATACAGATCAGAAGAGAAAGATGAAAGGGTACATTATTGCAGACTGCCGTTGATGACAGATGAAACAACTGGTGCAAGATGGCATCCTGGAAAAGCAGCTCATGAACTCGTAGCAGATACGCTGACTGATTTTTTGAACAAGCTGATCAGTACTTGAAAAGCAATGTTTTTGCCCTATATTCACTTTGTTGTACAAAATAATGAAAATATTCAAAAACATTAGAAAAAGTAGTTGACGAATAAACAAAATATGCTATAATTTAAATGTGCTATACAAAATACCCA
>QKDK01000155.1 GCA_003252135.1 Clostridia bacterium | reverse complement strand
TAAGTACAACATCAAAAAGTCTCTGATCTTGAATCTGCAGCTCCTCATACATAACAATCTGCTGAAAGTCGAGGCCTGTCACCAGAGGAACCGTCTCCGGAACATCCATTGAGCTTTCGACTATGATACCGTCTTTATCAAAGTACAGATACTCTCCCATAAATGATATACATCCCGTAATACGTTTTTCATAAACATAAACTGTGATAGAATTTTTATCGTCCAGAACCGGGTCCATATATTCAATGAACGGAACTGCATCCTGCTTGACAAGATGATAACGCAGATATAAAAGTACTGCATACCGGTCTAGCGGACTGCTGATGACTTTCTCTTTAATTTCATCATCTGTATAATGCGTTGATCCTTTCACCTGAAAATTCAAAAGTCTGCAGGACATAAGAAACCAGATACAGACAACTGCCAGAACCAGCATAATGATGACTGGAAAAACCCAGCGGACCTTATTCTGTTTTTCATTCACATGCTGCTTCATTCTTTTATTTCCTCATACCACCCTTCCTGAATTGATTATCCATACCGTTCTCTTTTTATACGATTCGACACACTTAAGACCAGTCCCATCTCTATCAGAAGCACCATCAGAGAACTTCCTCCATAACTGATAAACGGTAATGTAATACCGGTTGATGGTATGGAATTTGTTACAACAGCAACATTGATGATTACCTGAACAGATATGTGTATCATTACACCGACGGCGATCATGCTTCCATACAGATCCTCTGCATTAGATGCAATTACGCATAAGCGCCAGATAAGCAGTAAAAAAAGCATCAGAATAGCGACTGCTCCAAATATTCCAAGCTCCTCACATATAATTGAAAAAATCATGTCATTGTGCGCTTCCGGGATATATCCAAGCTTTTGCATACTGTTTCCAAGCCCGACACCGAACATTCCGCCTGATGCAATTGCGTACAAAGCCTGTCTGATCTGGTATCCATCCTCATTTGTATCAATATTCAGCCAGATATCAATTCTGTCACTTCTGTAATCTACCATGACGATCAATAGTACAGCTGCTGCAATAGCTGCAAGTCCAAATGCAATAAAATAAAGCTTCTTTTTACTGGCTATAAAAGACATTCCAAACATCAAAGCCATAATGACAAGTGCAGTACTAAGGTTTTCTTTGGCAACCAGACCGGCAACAGGAGCAACAAACAGCAAAATGCGCAGAAATCCCCCAATATGATCCAACCTTTTGGGAGCAATATAGATGATATGTGCAACCAGAAGAATCACACATATCTTCGTCAGTTCAGAGGGCTGCAGTGATGCAAACGAACCAAGCTTGATCCATCGCTCCGAGCCGTTGGTCGTATCACCTTTAAAAGTAACAAAAACAAGAAGCAGAATGCACATCAGGTAGAAGATAAAAATAGGTCTTACCTTTATGATGGGCAGCTTTCTCATATAGATATGATAATCGATTTTAGAGACCACGATCATAAAAGGTATGCCTATGATTGCAAAGATTGCCTGTCTGCGTAAATAAAGCGTCGGATCACTGTAATATTTTAATGCGTTATAAGAGCTTGTACTATAGATCATGATCAGACCAAAGCTGACAAGAAAGCATATCAAAAAAAGCAGGCTGTAGTCATAGAACCCCTTGCTCTTTTTTTCACCGGTCTGTACAACTGCACTTTCTTCCATTCACAACACTCCTTATTTACGCTTTGAATCAAGGTATCATACCGTAACAGGTATTTTATTTACAACTGCTCAATAGCCTGGACCAGCTCCTTAAATATTCTGCCTCGTTCCTCATAGTTCTTGAACATTCCCCAGCTTGCACAGCAGGGAGATAAGAGCACCGATTCACCATCCGCAGCATGCAGTCTGCAAAATTCTACAGCTTCTTCCATACTGTCAACCTTTACCGTGTCATAGTATCCATTGTCATGGGCTGCTTTTTCTATTTTATCTCTGGTCTGGCCCATCAGGACTAGATACTTGATTTTCCCATCGAATGCCTGAATCCATTCATCGTATTCAGAACCCTTATCATAACCGCCTCCAATCAGCAGCGTTCTTGTCCTCATCGCCTGTACTGCTTTAATGGATGCATCAGGGTTTGTTCCTTTGGAATCATTGTAATATGCAACACCATTCTTTGTGGTGACATACTCAATTCGATGTTCGATAGCTGCAAATTCTGTCAATGCCTTATGAATACATTCCATCGGCACCTGTAAAGTTATTGCTGCTCCAATGGCAGCCATCGCATTTTCATAGCTGTGCTTGCCGAATATTTTCATCTCATTCACATTACAGACAACGGTTATCACACCGTTATGTGCATATTTTATTTCTTCTTCCTGAAAATACAGACCTTCAGAAAGCTCCGTACTGGAAGAGAACCACAGCACCTTACAATGGAGATTTTTTCCTCTTTCCCGAAGAATCGGATCATCAAAATTAAGCACACAGGTATCTTCTGCCGTCTGATTCTTGGTAATATTGAATTTTGCATCAATATATGCTTCCATCGTATGATGGCGGTTCAAATGATCAGGTGTTATATTAAGAATCATGCTGACATTGGGTCTGAAATCAAGTATTGTCTCCAGCTGAAAGCTGCTCATTTCTGCAACTGTAACCGAGTCACCGGAAGTTTTACGTACGTACTCTGTGTAAGGTATGCCGATATTACCAACAACAAAAACATTAGTAAAATAAGTCCTCATAATTTCGCCAGTCAGCGCTGTTGTGGTTGTTTTCCCATTTGTACCGGTTACTGCAGC
>QKDK01000399.1 GCA_003252135.1 Clostridia bacterium | reverse complement strand
GAGAGCGTAGAAGTTATCCGTCACGGTAAAGCTAGAAGAGCAAAATTAAACTACTTACGTCAGCGTACAGGAAAAGCTGCTAAATTGAAAGATTCCAAGAAGCAGAGCAACTTCTAATTATACATCGGGTCTGAATACAAACAGAACAGACTGTAATCTTTATCGATTACAGTCTGTTTTTTATTGCAGCAGCAGGTCACCATGCACGGATAAAGATATTTACAAAAGAAGAATAAAAAGTTATGATTGATATGGAAATAAAACTCTTAACTATGCTATAATATGATGAATTACAGCATGTTCTTTAAATTTTGAATTTTATACTGCGTGGAAGGAAAGGGTCAATGAGTATAAGTGAACTTGAGCTGAATATTTCTGCTGAAAATCAGCAGAGTATATTCGGACAGTACGACATATTTGCAAAACGTATTGAAAAAACATTGAATGTTACATTGATTGCCAGAGACAGCTCTGTCAAAATCGTCGGAAATCTGGATAGCATACAAAAAGCAAAATCTGTTTTCACTATGTTATTGACATTGGCAGAAAAAAAAGAATCTATCAATGATCAGAATGTTAATTATTGTCTTTCAATGGTACTTGATGGACAGACCAGCGGCTTTACTGAACTTGACAAGGAATTGATCTGTCATACGGTCAGCGGTAAACCGATAAAGCCAAAAACACTCGGACAAAAAGCATACGTTGATAACATCAGAAATAAAATGATCGTTTTTGGCATTGGACCGGCAGGAACCGGAAAGACGTATCTTGCTATGGCTATGGCAATCACTGCATTTAAAAATGATGAAGTCAACAGAATTATTTTAACGCGTCCGGCTATTGAAGCAGGAGAAAAGCTCGGTTTTCTCCCTGGTGACCTGCAAAGTAAAGTAGATCCTTACCTACGGCCTTTATACGATGCTTTGAATCAGATCATGGGTACAGACAGCTTTATACGAAATTCTGAAAAAGGACTGATTGAAGTTGCACCATTAGCGTACATGAGAGGAAGAACACTCGAAAACGCTTTTATTATTCTGGATGAAGCACAAAACACAACACCTGCACAGATGAAGATGTTTCTTACAAGAATCGGGTTCGGATCAAAAGTTGTAATTACCGGAGACCTTACGCAGAAGGATCTTCCAATCGGACAGACTTCCGGCCTTGACACAGCCGTTACTGTATTAAAAAATATTGATGAAATTGGCTTTTCATATTTAACCAGCGTAGATGTTGTACGTCATCCACTGGTTCAGAAAATTGTTACGGCTTATGAAAAATATGAAAAGAAAAGTGTTTCCGTTCAAAGTGCACACTACCGGAAATATAAAAGGAGCGATAATCAATGAACGAAACAATGGAGAACAGGCGGTTCACACTGACATCAGTAATGATGTTGTTATTCAGCCTGTCTGGAATACTATTATTATGGTTCTATAAAAGTATTGATATTAGTGGAATAATATCTTTTCTTTTAGTTGTTCTGATTTCTGATCTATGCATGATTTTTTATATCGGCTTCAAAGCAATGAACATATTTGTAAAAAAATCCGCTTTTTGGATAATAACAATTATTTATGGGCTTACTTTCCTGGCTATATGCTTTCCTATTTCCCTTACGATTCATACCTCTGTTTTTTTTATAGGAGCAATATTGATCGCCTATATTATTGACATAAACCTTGGACTTATTTTTTCCTGTATGTTCTTTGTTTTCAGCTGCATTATTAATAAAGAAATCACAATGGATGTTCTGTTCTTTTTCCTGATTTCCCTTCTTTTATCCATCCTTGTTCAGACAATCAAAGGATTTTTATCTGTTCTTCTGATTGAATGTATAACAGCTGTTTTATTTATGGTTTTCGGACTGATCCTCTATGAATATCAATGGTCTGCATTGCTAAATCCTATTCTTTTATTCTCCTTTGCATTTTATTTTGTTGTTGTCCTGCTGGCATTTTTCCTTCATCAGATCCTAAACGATTCCAGTGCTTCCAATCAGGTAAAGGCAAGAGTTATATCATCTGAAAGTGCAGTAAGTGATTCGGAAAATTTTACTCGCTCATCGCAGATCACTGAAACCGAATCAGGTAATACTACTGCAATCGATCAGAACAGCAGAGCAGAATCATTAAAAAATAATACAGAAAAAAGCAGAACGGACAGGAAGGTATCATGGGTAACTGCACAAGGAACTCCATTTATAACCTTACAGGAAATATCGCCGGATACCACAGCGTCCGTACAGGCGGAAGATGACCTGGAAGCCCATACACTTGAAGAGATATTGTCAGCTGATTTTATACTGATGCAGCGTATGAAGTCTGAAGCTAACCGGTTATTCAAGCATTCTACTGAAGTTGCAGACCTGAGCGCAAGAGTCGCTCAAAAAACCAATACGAACAGCACCCTGGCATATGCAGGTGCAATGTATCACGAGATAGGTCGTTTGACCGGAAGTAATCTCTTAGAAGAAAGTGTGAACATCGCTAAAGAATATCATCTTCCTGCAGCAGTAATCAATATTCTGAAACAGCATAACTACAAAAACGAACTGCCGCAAAGCATGGAGGCAGTCATCGTTATGCTGAGCGACAACATCATTACAATGTACCATTTTATGAAAAAACAGGAAAAAGATGTTTCCATTGTTAAGCTGATCGATAATACTTTTCATATGCATTTTAATAAAGGTACGATCGAAGCATCTGGTATTACGATAAATCAGTTCAATCAGTTGAGAAAAGCTTATTTATCGGAGCTGGTATTT
>QKDK01000366.1 GCA_003252135.1 Clostridia bacterium | reverse complement strand
ATTCATCATTTTAATATCCAGTTCATCAGTCAGCTCAACATATGTCTGTGGTATCATAGTAATTTCTGCTTCTACCATTGGAATCTTTTTAGCTTCTAACGTCTCTCTTACGGCGCTGAAGGCATCCGGATCGGTAAGAATCTCAAAACTGTCATCTTCTTCCTGCATATCATCGGCACCGGCTTCCAGAGCGATCATCATCAGATCATCAGCACTAAGATCACATTCTTCTTTATCTATTATGATCTGTCCCTTCTGATCAAACATAAAAGATACGCAGCCCTGAGTACCGATATTTCCGTTTCCTTTTGTAAAGGCATTTCTTACATTGGCTGCCGTTCTGTTCTTATTATCTGTTAATCCTTCTACAATGATTGCAGTTCCGCTTGGACCGTAACCTTCATAGGTAACATGTTCATAATTAACATTCCCAAGCTCTCCGGCTGCTTTCTTTATGCTGCGCTCGATGGTATCATTTGGCATATTATTGGATTTTGCTTTTGCTATGATATCCTTTAATTTTGTATTGTTTGCAGGATCTGAACCGCCTTCTTTTACTGCTACTGCCAATTCTCTTCCTATTTTAGTATAGATCTTTCCTTTTGTTGCATCGTTTCTTTCTTTCTTATGCTTGATATTTGCAAATTTTGAATGCCCTGACATGTTTCCTTCTCCTTACGCTTCTCTTTATATCCTAAAAAAATTAAATTAATCTTTTATAGTTATCAATTTATTGATCTTATCCATTACATAATCAACATCCTTTAATGTACGGACTGCACACATGATCGTGTCATCACCGGCGATACAGCCGACAATACCCTCAATCTGCAAAGCATCAAGTGCTGCGGCAACACCCATGGCCATTCCTGAAACAGTGCGTACAACAATGATATTCTGTGCTCTGTCTATTGACACATAGCCATTTTGCAGGATTTTAACGTATTTGTCAATTAAAATCTCTTCCTGATTTTTTAACTCTGCATATTTTTGTTTTCCGCCTTCAGCACTAACTTTACTCAGTCTCAGCTCACGAATATCACGTGATACAGTTGCCTGTGTGACCTGATACCCTGAGTCAAGTAATAAATCAGCAAGTTCTTCCTGTGTTTCTATGGTATGTGTGTTGATTAATTCAATGATTTTTGCATGTCTCCCAACTTTCATCCGCTTCTCCTTTAATCATCATTTGTACCCCAGCCAAGTTTTGTCTGCAACACCTGAAAAAATTCTTTTTCACCAAGCTTGATCAACCGTACAGTTTTCTTCGAACGACTGATCACAATAGAATCACCTACATTTAACCTGATCATGTCCTGTCCGTCAATGGTAGCGATGGCTTCTTCCTCTAGTCCGATTCGTCTGTTCTGTTTTACTTCTACTCTGATCTCATCATTTGCCGATATAACTATGCTGCGTGTTCCAAGCGAATGCGGACAAATCGGTGTTATAAGCATCAGCTCAGAACCTGGTGTGACAACAGGACCTCCTGCAGAAAGATTATATGCTGTTGAACCGGTCGGTGTTGATATAATAATTCCATCACCTGTATACTCGTTAATCGGAATTGAATTAACATAGACATGAAGTTTTATCAGTCTTGAATATCCGCTTCTGGCAATGACAAAATCATTCAGTGCATAAAAAGTCTTTTGTTGATACGATGTCTTTATAATCATTCGTTCTTCCAGTGTATAATCATTCTGTATCAATCGATCCAGTGCACGTTCGCAGTTCTGCAGTTCAATTTCTGCAAGAAAGCCAAGGGTGCCAAGATTAATACCAAGCATCGGAATGTTTCTTTCGAGCAAATCATGTGCTGCATGAAGAATTGTGCCGTCGCCGCCAAGTACAATAATACATTCTGTATTCAACGGTATTGTTGAGCTGTCTGTATAACAAAAATCTCCATCACATAAAATCTGACCGGCAAGAAAACAGGTTTTTTTATTCTGTATCAAATAAGCCTCTATTCTTTTTGTAATTGTTAGATTTTTATCTTTTTCTTTATTTGTAATTATACAAAAATGTTCCACCTGGTCTCCATTCTGCGCATCGATGCTCCTGTCAGTCCACGATTGTTTTTATAGTGATATATAATGATGTTGGGATCAAATTGTCTCATGTGCCGTCTGGACAAGCCTTTCAGTCAGTGCGTCAAATTTACTGTTATTTATTACAATCCTGCTGATTTGCACATCAGATTCTTCATGTATAAGATCATCCTTTTGCTCTTTATCAGCTTTTTCAATCAAGACAAGATATTCAATGTTTCCTTCAGGACCTCTGATAGGAGAATAATCGAGCTGATGAATCATAAAATCATGATTTCCTAAATACAAAATGATCCTGCGTATCACTTCTTCGTGAACCTTTGGATCCCGTACCACACCCTTTTTACCCACTTTTTCCCTGCCTGCTTCGAACTGAGGTTTGATCAGACATACGCAGCGGCTTCCTGTTTTCATAAGTTCATAAACTGCAGGAAGTACTTTTTCCAGCGATATAAAGGCAACATCTATGGATACAAAATCGACAAGCTCACCGATATGTTCAGGAAGTACATTTCTTATATTTGTCCGTTCCATCGAAATAACTCGTTCATCCTGACGCAGTTTCCATGCGAGCTGATTTGTTCCGACATCAATGGCATAGACTTTTTTTGCTCCGTTCTGAAGCATGCAGTCGGTAAAACCACCGGTTGATGAGCCTACATCCATACATATCTTATCCATAAGATCAAGATTATATTTTTCGATCATTTTTTCAAGTTTTAATC
>QKDK01000358.1 GCA_003252135.1 Clostridia bacterium | reverse complement strand
TAGGGCCGCTGAATCTGTATGTAATAATCTCGCCGCTTCTTTGATAATAAAATCTAAGATTTCTTCAAGCGGACGACTGGAATTCAATGCAGCAAGAATATCCCTAAGGCCTTCTGCCACATGCCTTCTCTGTTCATTTTCCTGATGTTGTTTCTTCTCTTCCTGATATAGCCGGGCATTTTCTATTCCAATAACAGCGCTCGGAGCAAACATATTGAAAATTCTTTCGTCCTCAGAGTCAAATTCACTGTCATTTCTGCTGAAAGCGGCGATCACGCCTACTGCTCTCGACCCAGCCATAAGCGGTACGCAAAGACAGGTATGCATTTCTGTTGCTGAGACAAGTTCAAGTTCCGATTGCCTGTCCATTTGAGAAACATCCAGAATAACAGATTCATGCTGCAAAAGACTTTTTCCTATTGCAGTGTCTCGAGTGGATAAGTGAAGCCCTAGCAAGCCATTTTGGTTAACTCCTGATAAAACAGAAAGCACAAGGTCCTCATCATCGATAAGGAAAACTCCTGTTGAGTGAGAATTTGTCAATCTTCTCGCTTCGCCCGCTATCAGTCTGAGTACTGTATCCAGTTCCAAACGGCTTGTAATCGCCTGCTGAATTTTGAACATGGTTTTTATTTCATCTGCTTTTTTAACTGTTTCATTGTAAAGCTTCGCATTTTCATACTCTATCGCTGCCTGGTTTGCAAAAGCAGCACCTAACTCAACATGATGTGTCTTATAGTAACCCGGCATATGATGATCCAAAGTCAGAACTCCTATTACTTTATCCTTTGTCACCATTGGAAGACTCATCCAGCAATGAGCTCCCTCAAATACATTTTTCATATATTCGCCAGTGTTTTTTCTAAAAGTTTTTGCCAGTTCATCATCGGAATATAAATCATCAATTACTACAGGCTTTTTGTCAAAAATCTTCTGCATTCCCAGGGGAAAGGGATAAGAATCCTGCTGGTCTGATGTAAGCTCAGATTTGTGTGCAATGATTCTGGCCTGATTGCCGGAAATGATAAATATCTTAGCATTGTTGTATTCTATTATGCTTCTTAGTTTATCCAAAATAGCTTCCAACAATGGCAACAAATCCATCGAAGAAGAGACAAGGTTTGAAACATCCAACAGTGTAGTAAGGAACTCTGCATTGTACTGCAATTCATCACCGTTACTCTTAAAATTCATATTTACCTCAACCTGTATTTTGCGGAAACTATCTTTAAGATCACATCGCAAAATTCTTATATTTAAATTTTCTGGTCATTTTTACTAAATTGTATCTCAATCAAAATGATATTTCAAGAATAACACATTTTTAAATGTTGATTAATATAATATACAAAAGGAATGAGGTAAAATTATGCAGACATTATCGCAAGGTTCAATTGGGCCGGATGTCAGAGTCGTTCAGAGCCTTTTAAACAGAATAGGATATAACGCAGGTACGGTGGATGGCATATTCGGCAATCAGACTTATCAAGCCATTATAGCTTTTCAACGCAACAACGGCCTTATCGCTGACGGCATTATTGGGTCGGTCACCTGGAAGATTCTTGACAGACTGTTAAGGGGATACGATACTTATACTGTAAGGCCAGGCGATACTCTTTATAATATTGCTCGGGCATATTACACCTCAGTGAACGCCATCGTCACCGCAAATCCCGGAATAAATCCTGATAGGATTGAAGCAGGACAGAAGCTTGTTATACCTTATGGAATAGACGTTGTCCCCCTTGATGTAGCTCCTACTTATGAAATCGTCCAGCGACAGATACAAGGTCTGAAGGCCAGATATCCCTTTCTTGAAATCGGCTCTATAGGCAAAAGCGCAATGGGAAGAGAGCTTTACTACATAAGACTTGGCAAAGGCAATAATGAATATTCCTATAACGCATCACACCATGCTAATGAATCAATAACAACACCTGTATTAATGAAATTTATAGAAAATTATTCTAAAGCTTATTCAACCGGCAGTAGTATTCTCGGGTACAATATCCGTGAAATGTTTAATCGCGCCAGTATATATATTGTACCTTTGGTAAATCCTGATGGAGTTGATCTCGTTGCATACTGGCCGAATTACAGCGACGCTGCCTTTATCAAAGCTGCTCAGCTCAACAAAACGGGTCTTCCTCTTCCCAGTGTATGGAAAGCAAATATCAGAGGCGTAGATTTGAATCTGAATTACCCTGCTGACTGGGAAAACGAAAAAGCAGAAGAAATAGAGCTTGGTATCACCAGTCCTGCGCCAAGGGATTTCGGAGGAGATGCACCTCTTTCTGAGCCCGAAAGCAAAGCTATGGTGGATTTTACATCTTCTCACAATTTTAGACTTGTAATAGCCTACCACACCCAAGGCGAAGTCATCTTCTGGCAATTTAAAAATTATGCTTCCCCCCGTGCTGAAGCCATAGCCAGACAGTTCGCATCGATAAGCGGCTACGCTGTGGAGGAGGGTACACCCGAGGCAGCATATGCAGGTTATAAAGATTGGTTTTTACAAGAATACAAAAAACCAGGCTATACTGTTGAGGCCGGAAAAGGTGTAAATCCTATTCCTTTTGGACAGCTGCCTGGAATTTACCGTGAGAATGAGGGAATTTTGCTGCTTGGAGCAGTTGTGTAGTACTTAAGCAAATATATTTTGCTGTTTATTTTTTTTGTACAAACTCAAGAAGCCATGCTGAAATATCAGAATATACCTCTTCACGGTTTAATTCGTTTAGCATCTCATGCCTGCCTCCAGGATACAGCTTAATTTTCAGGTTCTGAATCCCTAGATT
>QKDK01000171.1 GCA_003252135.1 Clostridia bacterium | reverse complement strand
ATCTCTTGACGAAGTTGCCGATTATGTTCATCTGAACCCTTCCTATTTTTCTTCAGTGTTCAAGCAGTCCTGTGGTTCTTCCTTCAAGGAATACCTGAATATGGTCCGCATCGAAGAAAGCAAACGCCTGTTATCCAATACAGAGTACTCCATTATCGATATTGCCATCGCGACTGGATTTGAGGATCAGAGTTATTTTTCAAAAGTATTTAAAAAATATACCGGTCTGACCCCCAAACAGTATCGCTAATTTCATTTCAGAACATTCATTATATTACAAGACCTGATTTACAGTCCTTTGCTTTTTGCTGCTGCTTCAAAACAGGCTGTAAGTTCTGCATTATCTGGCAGTATACTGACATATTTGATCTCACCGTCTACAATAATTGTCGGAACGTTGCTTGCTCCAAGCTTTAGCATGCAGGCAACGCCTTCTTTTTCTTTGATCTTGTGTTCAATGACTTTAATCTTATTGCCGAGAGTCTGTGCCGAGGTCAGCACGGCTTCCATGGTATACTGACAGGCAGCACAGCTTGCCGAATCCAGTGTGATACAGTCAACAATGACCTGTGTTTCATTTTTATAATCCGGAAGCACATAATCTACACCTGCCATGACATCTTCGTCATCAAAAATCTCAGTAACATTACCATGTACTGTGCTCGTGATCGCTTTTACATTGTCTACCGGCGTTGCATATGGCATATCACAGCCTGGTGCCAGAATAAAGCCCTTATTGCCGCCGATCTGCATGCAGTTCTTGGCATCGTTTACATTATCCATACGGCTTCCGAACAGCATGGTAAGCGTCAGCTTGATATTCCCGCCGACAGATACTCCATATGGTCTGCAGGTCTCAACAACATAATCTAAAGGAATATTCTCATCAATGGAGATGTTATCCGGCTTTGTCCTGCACATTGCCTCAATATTACGTTTTGCATTACCGCAAACAAAAAATGAGGAGGCTTTTCCCATCTCTCTGACATATTCAAAAACAGGTGTGACATATGGTGCAACAAATTCTTCGAAATTATCCGGTGAAATCTGTGAGGTCATCGGATCTACCAGTGCTATGATGTCACATCCCGCTTCCATGTACATTCTTGCAGTGTTCAGGCAAACTTCTTTACAGAATTCCATCAGTTTTTCCACTTCTTCCGGTTCGTCAAGCATGTCATAAAAAATCTCAGTGCCTTTCAGATGCAGAGCAAGTGTAAATGGTCCTGTAATCAGACCATAAACCGCAATTTTATCGCCAAGTTCCTTAACAATTCTTCTAGTTGCATCAAGTGCCAGCGGGAACCTTCCATCCTTTTCAGTCGGAACCTTTAAGTCTGCCAGAGTCTTTCCCTGCTCCAGTATATGTGTAGATACTGCCGGCGGATTCTCTTTCGCATATGTCAGTCCGCAGCCCATCGCTTCTGCTTCGATCTGGAGGTCAAATAATGCAGGAAGGCCATCCGGATCATATAGATCAAACGCTTTTTTGACCCCTTTGACAATCAGATCTGCATCCTTAAAAAATGTCTCGCAGTCAACACCGATCAGGCTCGCTGCATGGCAGCCTACAAATGGAACCCATGGAATCCGATCGACCTCTTTGTTATACATTGCATCCAATACCAGCTGTTTACTCATACTTATCTCCTTCTCGTCTCAATCTAAAATTCATTTTACGCCCGTCAGTTATTCTGACTATCTGGAAATGTCTTTCTACTCATATATACAAGGTGTATCCTTCAGGCATCTTTTCCATGCATCTGATGCCTTATCATAAAACACTGTCTGATCTTTCCCGATAACGACCAGTTTGGTTTTATTGAATACATCCTTTCTTCCGGGTTCTTTTTCGGTAAATGTGACAGCATCTTCGACAACATCCAGCTGCAGCCATCCTTTGTCCTGTCTGATAAAGCCTTTGATGCGCAGAGTATAACCGGAAATTTCTTTGATAAAACACTCTACCTGCTCTCTGCTGTATATATTATCACCTTCCATGGAATATACCGCCGGACGGTTATAGCACTTATTGCTTGTTTCTCCTACATAACCGCTGTCTGAAAGATGGCTTTCAAAAAGTTCCGCAGGAATCTTTGCAAACATAGTCTCTGTAATATATGCCATAGGATTGATAGCCTTAACTGCACTTCTTATCTCAACCAGAGTCGATTCATTTACAAGATCGATTTTGTTGATTATGATAAAGTTGCTGGATGCCACCTGATTCTGTACCGGAGTCAGAACTTTGCTGTATTTTAAAAAGGTTACTGCATCGATAACACAGACAGCGCCTTTATACTGCAACTGGCGTATCATTTTCCCATGTAATTCATCAAGGAGCTGGTGTATGTTAGATGGATCTGCCATACCGGAATTTTCAATAAACAGGACATCAATATCAAGTCCTGAAAAATCGATCAGAGTCTGCAGAAAATTCCCTTTCAGACAGCTGCAGAAGATTGAACCATTATTGATTTCGACTAATTGTATACCTTCTGTTTCTATGGAGGCCCCATCGACACCGATGCTTCCAAATTCATTGATCAGGACACCGATTTTTTTGCCGCTGAATGCAGATAACATATGTTGTAACAGGGTTGTTTTTCCTGAACCCAGAAATCCTGATAAAAGATAAAAATCAATTTGCTTGTTCATGATATCCTCCTTTTTAAGGTATCTATCAACATTATAATAATTTTTTTAGAACATATCTGTAATTATCTTATACAATTATAATTTTTTTTAGAATAACATAATTTTTTTACGAAAGCCAAAATTTATTCATGTAATAAAGC
>QKDK01000163.1 GCA_003252135.1 Clostridia bacterium | reverse complement strand
TTATGTCAAATTCACAGTTATAATGATCAATGATTTCTTTTCCGTCTTTAAACACACTTGTAATGAACTCTATTTGGTTGTCTTCTCCATACTTTTTAATAAATTCTGATATAAGAGAAATTTGTTCATCCTGATCTTCAACGATCGCTATGTTATATTTCAATGCAAGACTCCTCCAAAATCATACGATTAATATCTTGATTTTATCATAAATAAACCATTTAGGCTATCGCCTTCGTAACATTTATTTGAATCAAAAAACAGGCAGTAAATCCATATGAATTTACTGCCCAGACAATTATTGTTTTCTTGTTTAATTCAATGAATTCATTTTACACCAGATTCCAGAACATAACGGTATTTGCCACCATGATCATGGTAAAAAGGAATGTATTCACAAAGGCAGCCAGCCAGACATTGTTCGTCTTGTCAAAGATCTTTCTGGCAAAGACTGCCGCAATACCAAGACACGGAACGGTCGCGATCAGAAGAATACCATTTAAGTTCTGTGCCGGTAATAGTGCAACACCTCTTATAAAGTCAAGACCATACTGCAGCAGGAGCCATAAGATAAGTCCGCCGATGTTAAGGAAGATCGCCAATGCATAACCGCCTTTTCTGCCTCTTGCATTCGCATTGATCACCACTGTATTGATCAGATAGTATACAAAGAAGAAAGGAAGGTAACGGAGCGCTGTCAGAAAGTATTCAACCTTGAAGGTCTTGACCGCCAGCGTCCAGATTCGAAAGTCCGTTCCAAAGACTGCCTGAATGATGAACAGGACGGCATACACACCGACTACGGTCAGCAATGCCACACAAAGACTTGCCGCTATGGATTTGATGTTAACTGCAACACCATAGTCTTTCCATTTCGTTCCTGCCTTCTGCTTTGAAAAAGCAAAGAAAAGGATCGTGATGATCAGTGTCAAAAGTCCGCAGCAGATTGCCCAGTAAGCGACCTGATTGGTCGTTGGTTCATTAAAGGAACTGCTAAGTGTAAGAATCTTCGAAGCCATCTTGAAGACAAGTGCTGCGATCGCACTGGTCACAACAGCCGCTATGCCGCCATAGGATAACGCCTTGTTTTTCTTTGTAAAGCCGTACACGGAAAGGCCTAAGCCTACAACACCTGTCAATATAACAAGGATGGTCAGAATATTTAGTCCGGTTGCTGCCTTATCCATAAAGGTCGAGAAAAGGACAGCAGGGAACAATCCGCCAACCGCAATGGTAATCCAGAATACAACCTTTTCTCTGCTGTTCGTCGGCAAAGCAACGACCGGTGTTTCAGCCGTAACCGCATTCTTTAAGAAAGGCAGTCGGAGCAGCAGTGACAGGATCGGAACGATGGATAAGAAGAAACCGATCATTGCCACAAAGTTGAACAGCTCTTTTAAGAACCAGATCTGATTGGAAGAACTCAAATCCGCATTGGTCTGCGAGGCCGTTGTCACCCCGTCAAAGGCGGTCTGGTAAAAGCTTATGATATCGCTAGTCGTCGTCTTAGAGAAATGATTCCATGGATGGGTCTGGTTCGGTGTATAGATGATATGACTTCCTGTCTGGGATGCCCGTACGACATTACCATCGTAGAGCAGATCCCCGGAATCCACGGTATAGAAGGTCTCTGACTGACCGGCTGCTTCCTGGTCCGCAATTCCAAGGAATTGTTTTCCGGAAAGTGTTGCCGCAAAATCCTTATAGGTTACGGTTCCTGTTATCTCTTTTTCTGCATCCGTCTTTTCTGCATCGGATTTATTAAAGAAGAACTCATCATAATGCGCCGCGATCATGCCGATCGTACGGTCACCGAATGCCGCGAGGTAATCTGTTTCGGAGGCAACGGCAGCAGCGTAGGAAAAGTCAGCGCCTACGGTAAGTGCTGTAAAGATGGACCGTGTTCCTGTCTGTAAGGAAGTCATCTCATCCATGTAGACAGCGATCAGTGTTGAAAATCCGCCCATGGAATGTCCGCTTACTGCAAGAAGTGCATTTCCATTAGCATCTTTTTTTGTATAATCCTGCTGCGCCATATAGGTCGCTGCATCAAACTGCGAATAGATCCAGAAGGTACCAAACTGCTCCCCTACCGGAATATCTGCCGCCCATCTGGAATCACCATGGTCGTACATATCAAGGGCCAGTACGATGTATCCTCGTCTTGACATCTCGATTGCAGGCGCATCCTGCATTTCTTTGCTGTTCAGATAACCATGTGTCGTTACGATGACCGGTCTTGGGTCATCCGCTCCTGCACCGTCCGGCATATACAGGAATCCGGACAGAGTTCCCCTCTCTGTTTCAAATTCAATCTTTGTTACCTTGACCGTGAACATCGAAGTATTGAACATCGACGCCAGAAAACTGCCCACGATCATCAGTGCCACTGCTACTACCAGTACTCTTCTCGTTTGTTTCATCACGCTTCCCCTTTCATCCCTTTCATCCTTGTATTGCATTATATAGTTCTGTAAAAATGAAACCTAAAGCATAGGCACCTGCATCCGGAAACCCTAAGCTTCTTTCCCCGACTGTGCCTGCACGCCCCATACGTGCAACGATACTTTCTGTACTTTTTGCTCCGTCTGCCGCTGCTTTTGCTGCTTTTTCAAATGCTGTTAAAAAGCTTTCCTTCTTTGATGCACTATCCGACCACGAATCAGCGCATGGAACCAGTGCATCGATCAGGGTCTTATCACCAACGACGGCTCCTCTTCCAAAAGAACGTTCTCCGGTTGCCTGAATTCCTTTTACCGCAGCCTGCAGCATAGCTGCAAATTCCTCGATGGTCAGTTCTTTTCTTCCCTCTGTGTATTTGCCGGCTGCACGGAAAGCAGAGCCCCAGATCGGACCGGATGCACCTCCACAGTGCTCCATTATGATCATGGAACATTGTAAAAGAAATTCTCCTATACTCTGATTCTTGTCTTCCACAAGAGCCACCCACTCGTTCTTTAACTGTTTGAACCCTTTGGCTACGCTCATTCCAAAATCACCGTCACCGGCATGGGAGTCAAGCTCGCAGAACGGTATTTCATTTGCGATGATGATCTCACTCATCTTATCCACGAGATAGATCAGGTTATCCAGGGTCAGCTTTTCATTCCGGATTCTAGCATGCGACAGATCGGTCTCAACGGTATAACTGATTGCAGCCTTGCTCTGAACAGCTGTTGTCATCGGTACAAAAGCATAGGGCGCTGCCTCCCCATGCACCTGAAAAGCCGGTGCATCACTCACTGCATTCAGATAACCTTTCAACTCATCATCAAGCCTTAGCATGGACAGAGATGCTCCTGCCATATCGATGCTTGTCATAAAGCTCCCGACAAACACCCTGTGGACTTTGATTCCCATTTCTTCAAGGGTTTTCAATACAGAATGATTCAGTACATACAATTCCTGCAAGGGAGTAGCCCCAAAGCCATTGATCAGAACCGCATATTCCGTTGATAAATTTTCTTGTGCCTTAGCATCATCCATTGAACCTTCAACAGGTGCATGTTCACGATCCAAAATTCTATCTTTCTCAAAATCCTGAAGCAAAGCTTCTGTCATACGAACGGCAATTTCATCTGCAGAAAGCATTTTTTCATTCTTTATTCCCGGTTCTCCATGGATTCCGACACCGTATTCCATCTCATCTGCCTGTAGTTCAAAGGTTGGTGAGCCTTTTGCAGGAACGGTACAGGAGGTAAGTGCAAAACCTATGCTTCTGACATTGGCGATTGCTTTTTCCGCTGCTTTCTTTACGTTTGGGAGACTGCATCCTTGTTCTGCCGCCGCTCCGGCGATCTTGTGGACAAAGATCGTTCCTGCTACGCCTCGTCTGCCAACGGTATACAGACTGTCCTGAACCGCAACATCGTCGTCCACTTTTACATAATCAACTTCACAGCCGTCTTCCTGTGCCAGAAAGGCTGCATTTTTAAAATTCATCATGTCTCCGCTGTAGTTCTTAATGATCAGAAGAGTTCCTTTGTCAGATGCAGTCTCACGGATCGCGTGGTAGACCTGCATCTGTGAGGGGGATGCAAAGACATCACCGCAAACTGCAGCATCCAGCATGCCCGTCCCTACAAATCCGGCATGGGCCGGCTCATGTCCGCTTCCGCCGCCGCTGATCAGACTGACTTTATTTTTATTAATGTTCTTCTTTTTTATGATTTTATACTTTGGAATAAACTCCATATCGGTGTGTGCCATGGCAATTCCGCTGCACATCTCTAAGACAAGAGTCTCATGGTTGTTCATTATCTTCTTCATGCCGCACCTCCTAACCCACGATACGGACGAACTTCTCTGTCTTATAAGCTCTTCCAAGTTCATCAGCAGCCTTGATCGCTGCCGCAGCTGACTCTATGGTTACCGGAAATGGCATGGCATGGATCGACTCTTCCGGAATGCAGGCTTTTTTTGCAACCTCCATCAATTCTTCTTCCGTGATCGACTCAACTCCGATGTCTGCAAGTGAGACCGGAAGTCCAACCGACAGGCAGAAATCCAGCACTTCCTTTATCTCTTCCATCGGGGCATTCTCAAGCATCAGCTGTGCCAGTGTACCAAAAGCAACTTTTTCTCCATGGTAGTACTTATGCGTTCCCTCCAGGATGGTCAGTCCGTCATGGATCGCATGAGCCGCTGCCAGACCACCACTCTCAAATCCCAGTCCGGATAGCAGGATATTGGCTTCGATGATATTCTCAAGAGCTGCCGTAACACGGTTGGAATCACAGGCAATTTTTGCTTTCACGCCGTCTTGTAAGAGCGTCTGATAGCAAAGAGAGGCAAGCGCAAAAGCCGCATTCGTCCCTTTTGCTTCATCGCAAAATCCTTCCCGGTATCCGCAGGGAAGCCCCGCATTTACATTGGCAAAAGACTTCACATTGGCACGTGCTTCAAAGTAAGTAGAAAGTGCATCGCCCATGCCGGATACCAGAAAACGGCTCGGTGCATTGGCGATAACGGTCGTATCGATCAGAACAACGCCCGGGTTCTGTTTAAAATAGGCATAATCATCAAAAGCACCTTCCGGGGTATAGAGTACTGCCGAATGACTCGTCGGTGCATCCGTTGCCGCTATCGTCGGACAGATGATCAAAGCATCTCCCATGGCAACACATTTTGCTGTATCAATTGCCTTCCCGCCGCCAAGTCCTATGGTACAATGACAGCCTTTTTCTGATGCAAGCTGCTGCAGACGTTCGACTTCTTCTCTGGAACACTCCCCGTGAAAATCGCTTTCCACAAAGGTAACGCCGTATTTTTCTGCCGTTTCGGAAAGTTTTGCTTTTACTCTTTTGATATCATCCGGATGTGCAATTAAAAGTGCTGAGGTCCCAAAGGTCTTTACAAAATACCCAAGATTCACTAACTCATTTTCTCCCTGTACATACTTCGTCGGACATATAAATGCTTTTCTCATAACATACCTCCTGATATAGTTTTGCTATATTCAGCATACATGGTCAGAGGTGGTTTGGCATGAGATAACGATGTCCGAAAATAACACTAAGGAATCGGATTATTATGACATTTTGAAAGGAATGGTACTTTTATGCACTAGTAATTATGTATACAATTTATTCATATTCACAAATCTTTTTGTTATCTATTAATATAAGAACGATAAAATGCAGGGGTAAGACCCACGTTCTTTTTAAAGGCACGTATAAAGTAGCTTACATCATTGAACCCAAGTTCCTCGCTGATCTGTGATACAGCACTGTCTGTTGTCTCGAGGAGTTCTTTTGCCCATTCGATCTTCAGCTTGATCACAAAGGTCGAATAGCTTTCCCCAATTTCTTTGGTGAACAGCCTGCTAAGGTATCCGGCACTTACAAAGCAGTGATCGGACATTCGTTTCAGGGAGATTGTTTCTTTTTTATTGGCGCAAAGATAGTCAAATGACTTTTGTATGATGCGGTTCGATGATTTAATACGCTTTTGTATTTCCTGCTTGGCAGCACTGCCCTCCGGAGAACTGATCATAATATTCTTCTGCTTTGGTGCCGGACTGATTGCTTCGATTTCTTCCATGGATACTTTAGAAGAAGTCAGATCCTGTTTCAGAAGGATCTCCTCTACCATCGAAATTGTCTGATTTTTGATGTCAACTTCTCGCACCAGATAGTTACACAGGTGGAACAGCATCCTGGCCGCTGTCTCAATTCTTTCATAGGAAAGGAAAGGAATCGTACTGTACTCCTGTTCCAGTTCTGCGATTTTTTGCCGGACCAACGCTTCATTCGAAGAACTTGGAAGGTATATCTTCTCAAGCATTTCGTTGCTCTGGTCTTGCGGCAGTCTGACCTGTCCTGCCATAATTGCTCCAAGGTACACATTATCCACAATGATGGGTATGGCAATGTCAATAATGGAAAAGCAGCATTGGTAAATATACGGCTGGTTTGTCCGTATGGATTCAAGGCCTCCCCTGGAATCGCATTTCTGACAGAATTCGCAGAGAACTTCATCCTGGCGTATCTTTCTGCAGAATTCATTACAGCCGCTGTGTTCCGTGACAGGAACCCCTTTGTAATCTACCGTTATGATCGCTAGACCGGTGACCTGGGCCAGCGATTTTTGAAGGATGTTCCATTGTTCCATATTGAAGACCTGTTCAAGCTTCAACCACTTCTTCATAGACACCTCCCTGGGGTGAATTTACAGATGCTAAATGCACAGGTCTGATATTCCACTGACCTGCCTATTGTTTCTTGCTGCCTGTTATTTCTTGGTACTTGTTATTACTTACTGCTTGTTATTACTTACTGCCTGTTATTGTTTCCCTGGATTCTTTTTGACCGATATCAGTCTGACTTGTTTTTCTTCTTTTTCTTCCTGTTTACCATCGCCGCTTTTCAGACTTACCTCCAGAATATCTGAAAACATAGCCAGATACTCTTTTGGAATCTTTGAGGTAATATCAAAAATATCTGAGAAGTAGTTTTTTACGATATATTCCGAATAATCGGCATAGACTCTGCGGCCAGTCTCTGACACACGAATAATGATATTTTTCTTATTATTCTCGGTATAATATTTCTCCAAAAGATTCTTTTCTTCCAGCTTATGCACCAGTTTTGTAAAGTTACTGGCAGATATTCCAAGACGCTCTGCGATCATCGCCATATTCTGATTCAGTTCTTCATTCTCAAGCAGGTATTCGATGACCTGAACCTGAGCAAAGGATATCTTCACTTCTGTGCCATAGCTGTTCTCCCTGCTGTACAGATTGGCATAAATATTGGCAAATTTGATCAGCCTCTCTACAAAATACCGGTTATCACGCATCCAGTCCAGTTTCATTGACTCCTCCAGCTCCATTGTTTCAGATGTTCTTTATATATTATGTTTCGTAATTGCTTTCCCGGATAAACAATATAATTTCCATTGGAAACTATATTCATTATAAAGCGTAAATGCAAAGGGCACAAGAATACTTTCTGCCATTTTTCAAAGCACATTTTTAGTAATACTGCACAATTTTTATGTTCATATTGTTATTTTTTTGACAATAATTTTGTTTACATGCATATATTACAATATACCAGACTGTCGCTGCCCACACCGTTTCCTGTCTTCTGCGGTCTGTTCATCTTCAGTCTGGTATATCCCACTAACGATCATACATTATGATTTTCTGCTGTCTTTCTTCTTACCGCATCAAATTTTTCGTTTAAAAGTTTTAGATCAATAGGTTTCACAAGATAATCTGTAAATCCCAGCTTCAATGCATTTTTTATATCCTCATGCATAGCATTTGCACTAAGTGCAATAACCGGTATGTCCTTTGTGCTTACTTCCTGCTTTAATCGATGGAATACAGCATTTCCATCCATATCAGGTAAATTCATATCCAGCAAAATCAAATCCGGATGCTTGTCTGTTGCAAGCTTTATACCGGCTTCGCCATTTTCTGCAGTATATAGAATCGTGTTGGGTGTCTTTTCCGTAAATTTTCTGATCAGCATCATATTCGCAGGATTGTCTTCAATATAGACAATCGTGATCTGTTCTGCCTGATGTTTAAAATCACAGTCTGCTGCCTCTGCATCAAGGCTGCTCATATATATGCTTTCATCCGTTTCCTTTTCAATATCAATAAAGAACAGACTGCCTTCTCCCCAGACACTATGTACTCCTATTCTGCCGTTCATCATTTCGATCATTTTCTTTGCCACCGACAGACCAATACCCGTTCCTTCAATCGTCATGCTGTTCTTGAAGTCAAGTCTTTGAAATGGCTGAAATAAAAGCTCCATATCTTCCTGTCTGATTCCGACGCCGGTATCCTTTACATTGATCCTGATATACTTTCCTTTTTCTTCAATGCAAAGAGTCACGATTCCATCCTTTTTATTATATTTTAACGCATTTGTGATCAGATTGACCAGAACCTGCTTCAGCCTTGTCAGATCCGCATGTACCAGCAGTCTTTCCGGAATCTCCTGCTCTGTTACAAGCTTTATCTTATATTGTTCAGCCAGTGGCATCATTAGTGCTGTTACCTCTCTCACAACGTCCTTTACACTGACAGGCTCCATAGAGATCGTCATTCTGCCAGACTCGATTCTGGCAAGGTCTAGGACCTCATTGATCAGATTCAGCAGATGATGTCCTGCTTTTAAAGTCTCTCCTACAGAAATACGCTGTTCTGAAGATAGCGGTTCGTCATCATCGGTCAGTAATATCTGTGAAAAACCTATAATTGCATTCAACGGCGTTCTCAGTTCATGGCTCATGCTCGATAAAAATGTGGACTTTGCCATGCTGGCTCTCTCAGCCTCCTCTTTTGCGATCATTAGTGATGTTTCCATCTTCTTGTTGTCTGTAATATCTCTGGCAGATATGACAAAGAGCGAGTCTTTTCCTGCAATTTTTGAAATGATTGCCTGATACCAGTGTTCATCCTGGTTATTGCCAAGCCTGAACTCAACTCGTTCCATGACCCCAGTCTGATTAATGTGCTGAACGATTTTATGATATTCCTGTTCACCGATAAAATGTTCGATCGAGCTGATATTCTTTTTCATATTAACTTCGTTCAGAATATACTTGTTCGCTTTCCATTCATTCTTAATAATTCCGTCTTCATCAGCAACGATAATAATATCATCAACAGCCTCCACAATAGCAGACAGATAAGCCTCCCTCATTGTAAGCTGCCGCTGAGTCTCCAGCAGCTGCGCATATGAATTACCAAGCTCATTACCCATTTCGGAAAGGAACATCGCAGTCTCTTTCAGCTCGGTGACTCTGATGTCAGGAACTTCGTGATAATAGTTGCCGTTCCCAATTTCTTTGACCATTTCATTCATCTGAATCAATGGTCTTGAAATATTCAGACTCATTCTTCGTGCTTTCAGTGATAAGACATAGAAGAACAAAAAATAAAAAACTATGCCGGAAATCACCATGATGCCGCCAATTTCCAGAAGTGTCGTTTTCATAGCATTAATCTTTGCATATACATTAGCTTCCGGGGTAAGTACGATCAGCTTCCATCCAGTCTCTTTTATGGTGCTCCACGAGACGATCTTTTTTTCACCGCCGAAAAAGAACGCAAAGTACCCTTTGTCGTCCAGAGAGATTTTCCCTGCAATCTCAGTCAGATCTTCTCTTTTATAGATATTGAACTGTTCCGGCTTATAAGTATCCGCCTGAATAGCCTCCAGATAGGTATGATCGGTAAGCTCGTCCAGTCCCCACTCCTCTTCTCCTTTTTGAGGTAAGGCAAGAATTGTCCCGTCAGCTCCGACCAAAAGCCCATACCCATCCCATGGAATATCCATATTCAGAACATTGTCAGTGATCGTAGAAATGGTTATATCAATCCCTGCGACACCTTCAAGAAAATTATCCTGATATACCGGCGCGATGGCAGAGGTCATCCATCCCATACCTGCCGGATCCAGATAGGCATCGGTCCAGACGACTGTTCTCTCTGGGTTATGTTTTTCATCTGCTTCATAATAGAAATTAAAGGACGGAATATTCATATAAGGTGCATACTGGCTAATCACATCAAAATATGGATAGATAACATTCAGAGAGTCATATGTATTAATATACACCTGCGCTGCAAGCGGAACCGTGTTGACAAGGTCTTTCATGAATGCTTCTGCAGTCAGTATTTTTGCCACTTTTTGAATTTCTGCATCGCCGACCGGACAGATTCCGCTGTAGAACACAGCAGCACCGTCAGCAGTCTTGTTTTCAATTGTATAATAAACCCCGTCAGGCGAATAGACCAGTCTGCCAGCATCCTCTTCCTTAAGCTCAGTATCAGTAAGCAGTGCCCTTTGATACTGATTTGCCAGTAACTTAGCAGCAACAGATATATTATTCAGCTGCTGCTGTATGCTCTCTGTTCTGTCACTCAGCATCTCCTGCATCTCATCTATTTCATCTGATCTCAGATATTGAATAATATACATTTGCGACCAGCTCATGGTCGTAAAATATGAAACAATAAATATAAGCTCTGCAATTATGACCGGTACCAGCGCTGTTCTAAGGTATGCCCTCCAAATCCATCTGTAAATAGAAATCTGCTCCTGTCTGTTCTTCATACTCTCT
>QKDK01000285.1 GCA_003252135.1 Clostridia bacterium | reverse complement strand
AAATGATAATTTTGATGGTCTGTGTTATCGTTCTGGTTATATTCAGCGGAATTTTATCCGGTATCAATATGAAGAATATCCAGAAGGAGGCACTGGCAAAGCTGGAACAAAGCGTCCGTACTGATTATGATTCTAACATCAAAGAGCATGTACAGATTGTAATAGCGCTCATTAATGGAATCTATGCACAGTATGAGAACGGAACCTATACGCTGGATGAAGCAAAAAAACTGGCGGCGGATGAAATAAGAGTTTTAAAATATGGTGAGAATGGGTATTTCTGGGTCGATCAGTCGGACGGTACCAATGTTGTATTCTTAGGCAATGCAACAGAAGGCACAAACCGATTGGATATGGTCGATGCGAACGGCTTCCGTATGATCGAAGCATTGATTCAGGCAGCTGTTTCTAATCCGGATGGTGGTTATGTGGATTATACCTTCCCGAAAGCCGGTGAAACAGAATTCCTTCCAAAGCGTGGTTTTACCATGTACTTCCAACCTTTTGACTGGGTAGTCGGAACCGGAAATTATACAGACTATATTGATGCGGATATTGCAAGGCTAGCAGCTGAATATCAGGATGTATATAATAGAAAGATGGCAACATTTCTGATTGGTCTATCTGCTTTGTTTATCGTAATGGGCGTTGTTATTATATACATTGCATTTAACCTGACATCTTTGATCCACAAAACACTGGATTACATCAAGGTACTTGCAAAGGGCGATTTTACAGCAAGCCTGTCTAAGAAGATGCTGGAAAGACGTGATGATTTCGGGGAATTATCCAACTCCCTGGATGATATGAGGCTATCCATTAAGTCTCTGATCGGCGAGGTGAAATCAGAAGCGGATAATCTTAATGTCGTAGTAGCGGATATTAATAAAGAGATTGTTGTGCTTAATTCGGATATAGAAGAAATATCTGCAACCACAGAAGAATTATCAGCAAGTATGGAAGAAACAGCAGCATCATCGCAGGAAGTTACAGCAATGTCCCATGACATGGGAGAAGCATCTAAAAACATTGCAGAAAGAGCAAATGTCGGAGCAGATCAGGCAATACAGATCTATAAAAGAGCTGAACAGGTTAAAACTGATACAGAAAAAAGAAAGACAAGATCTGTAGAGATGCATGCAGATATCAGTAAGAGCCTTGCGAAGGCCCTGACGGATGCAAAAGTAGTCGGCGAAATCGGTGTTCTTGCAGAAGCTATTATGGGTATAACCGCACAGACAAATCTGCTGGCTCTGAACGCATCCATTGAAGCTGCCAGAGCAGGAGAAGCGGGAAAAGGATTTGCAGTTGTTGCAGACGAGATCAGACGACTGGCTGAGCAATCAAAAGAAACAGTCACACATATTCAGGAAGTTACGGATAATGTGAAGAAAGCAGTAGGCAATCTGTCAGATGATTCAAGCAGCCTGCTCGATTATGTATCTACAGATGTTCTCGATAGCTTTAATACCTTCGGTGATATGGCAAACATGTACAGACAGGATGCTTCCGACGTTGACAATATGGTTAATGAATTCAGCCAGATATCAAATAAGCTTCTGCAGTTCATTGACGAAGTATTGCAGTCAATCAATGAAGTCAGTGTCGCAGCACAGGAAGGAGCAGAAGGAACAACGAACATCGCTACAAAGACTGTTACCATTGTTGCAAAAGCAAATGAAGTTTTGAAATCGGTCGAAAATGCTGAGAAAGTAGCACATAAGCTTCGAGAGAATGTTGCAAGGTTCAAGATCTAGTATGTTTAGATGCTGCTTACATAATAGTATCAGAATATATTCGGTATAGCTTGGTTTTGATTATGTCAATATATAAAGCTTCACATCATCATTATATAAGATAAACTGCACCGCAAAAAAAACAGCCGGATCCGAATCATAGATTCGAATACGGCTGTTCTTATCATTGAAACATAAACGCGTTTTATGCCTCAAAATTTTTCTTACGTGTTACAATGATACCAGCAACAGATACAACAGCGAATGCTGCAACAAGGTATACGAAATTGTTGTCGCCAGTTGTAGGAACTGCATCTGTAGTAGTTGCAGAAGCCGGAAGATCAAGATTTAATGTGATGGTATATTCAATTGTAGTAAATCCTGAAGGTGAATCAATATATTTTGTTCCCCATTCATTGTAACCGCCAGCAAGACGAATACAGCTTGTAGCAGGATAATCACCAGCATTTTCTGACCAGAAATTAACATCATCAGCAGCAAAATTGATTAAGTTGGTTTTGTCAACGCCATCAATTTTAAGAGACACATCAAAGTGAGCATTTGCGCCAAGAGTTGTCGGGTCAATGATAACGCATGGAGCAACATACCATGTGTATTTTACTGTAGGAACAGTTAAAGATACAGTAACTGTATCACCATCTTTAGCCATTGCTGTTACAGCAGTAACATTTGATGTGTTTCCGGCTGTGTCAGGACCAGCGTAGGAAATATCCCAGGAACCGTCATTGGAATCAGCACCCAATGCGATGAACACAAGATATTCGCCTTCAGCTGCCTTAACCGGAGCTGCCATGCTGGTAAATACCAACACTAATGCTAACATTGGAACTAAAATTCTTTTTGCCATTTTTCTCATTGTTTTCATTCCTCCCTAAAAATTATATAGTTTTACTTGGTAAATGTGCTGCAGGCTTCAGACTGCTTTGATTATCCGTTTGTCTGATGACCTATGCATCAATTACATCACCTATTGTAAAATAGGAATAAAAAGAAAGAAACACTCAAATTTATACTAAAAACACACGAATAATTTTATATTTTATA
>QKDK01000112.1 GCA_003252135.1 Clostridia bacterium | reverse complement strand
ATTATACTATATTGATTTATAATTTGAAAAGATAAAATGAAATTAATGCAAGGGATGTATTAAATCAAAAAGATAATATTATCAGGAGGCAGCAGATGAATTACAAGGAGAATAAAGTTACAGATATTCAGATCGCGTATATCGGCGGAGGATCGAGAGGCTGGGCATGGACACTTATGAAAGACCTTGCAGTCGACCCTGATATCAGCGGAACAGTCCGATTATATGACATTGATAAGGATGCGGCAAGGAATAACGAAATCATAGGAAATGCACTGATGACCCGCGCAGATGTCACGGGCAAATGGGAGTATAAGACATATGAAAGTCTGGCTTCAGTATTGACGGGCAGTGACTTTGTCGTTCTTTCCATTCTTCCTGGAACCTTTGATGAGATGGAGTCAGATGTCCATCTGCCAGAGAGGCTTGGCATCTATCAGTCGGTAGGAGATACTGCAGGACCTGGCGGCATGATCCGCGCACTTCGTACGATTCCGATGCTGGCAGAGATTGCACAGGGAATAAAAGAGCATGCTCCTGATGCCTGGGTCATTAATTACACCAATCCGATGTCTTTATGTGTAAAAACACTGTATCATGTTTTTCCGGAAATTAAGGCATTCGGATGCTGTCATGAAGTTTTCGGAACGCAAAAACTATTGGCCGGGATTTGTGAAAAAGAACTCGGACTTAAAAACATTGACCGCAGAGATATTCATATTAATGTACTTGGCATCAATCATTTTACCTGGTTCGATCAGGCATCGTACAAAGGGATCGATTTATTTCCGGTCTATGAAGCTTACTGCCGGGAGCATTACGAAACAGGATTTGAGGAAAATGATCAGAACTGGGCTAACAATACCTTTCATGGAGCACATCGGGTAAAATTTGATCTGTTCCTGCGCTATGGCATGATGGCAGCGGCCGGAGACAGGCATCTTGCTGAGTTCATGCCGGGTGAGGAGTACCTGAAAGATCCAGAGACCGTAAAATCATGGAAGTTTGGTCTGACACCTGTTTCTTGGCGAAAGGAAGATCTTAAGAAACGTCTGGAGAAAAGCAGCAGCTATGCAAAAGGCGAACCGCTCGTACTTGATAAATCAGGAGAAGAAGGAGTATTGCTGATCAAAGCACTTTTAGGACTGACTCGTGTGATCAGTAATGTAAACATACAAAACAGCTGTAATCAGATCGCGAATCTGCCGTCTTGTGCCATCGTTGAAACTAACGCAGTGTTTAGCAGAGATTCCATACGGCCGGTCATGGCCGGAAGCATTCCTGATAATGCACTTTCGCTGTTCCTGCCTCATATAACGAATCATGAAAGGATTTTTAACGCTGCATTTACCTATGACGAGAATCTTGTTGTGGAAGCTTTCTCAGAAGATCCCCTTGTAAAAGGAAGAGCAACGAAAGAAGAGATTACATCATTGGTGCATGATATGATTGCAAACACGAAGGCATATCTTCCCAAAGGATGGTTTTAAATAATCCAATAACCATAGTTTTTTATTGACATACATAAAAATCTGTGCTAACTTTTTCATTAAGACAAAGGAGTCTGACATATGTTAGGCTCCTTTAGTTATTAGGAGGAAAATTTATGAAAAAAAGAATTTTAGCACTTTTTATGGCAGTAGTTCTTTTGTTTGCGTTCAGCGGCTGCGGCAGCAATACAGCAACAGCAGATCTGGGTGCAACAGAGACACCGGCAGCGACAGCAACAGAGGCACCGGCTGCGACAGAAACACCGGCAGCAACAGATGCACCAGCTGCTGATACTGCAACCAGTATGTACATGAATGACGGTGTACTTACCATTGGTATTGAAATCGGATACCCGCCTTTTGAAGATTACGCAGAAGACGGAACCACACCGGTTGGTTATGACATTGATTTTGCTTATGCACTGGCTGACAAGCTCGGTGTGGATGTGAACTTTGTCAACACTGCCTGGGATGGTATTTTCCAGGGCATCGGCGTAAATTATGACTGTGTAATTTCAGCTGTTACCATTACATCTGAAAGAGCAGAGACCATGTTATTCTCTGATCCTTACATTAACAATTATCAGGCTGTTGTTGTAAATGCTGATTTTGCCGGGGAGATTTCTGCATTTACTGATCTTAGCGGAATGGCAATAGCAGTTCAGAAAGAAACAACTTCTGATATCCTGATGTCAGATTATGTGGCTACAGGTTCGGTTGATTGTACTATTTCTGCTAATGAGAAAGTAACATCCTGCTTTACTCAGTTACAGAACGGTGAAGTTGATGCAGTCGTTTGCGATTCAACAGTAGCAGACGGTTATCTTGCATCAAATCCAGGCGTATTTGTTAAAGCTTTCCAGGATGAGAGCGAACCGGAACAGTTCGGTGTAGCTATGTCACTTGGCAATACAGATTTACAGGCAGCTGTTAATGCTGCAATCGCAGAACTCAACAACGAAGGTTTCTTTGAAGAGAACGTTGCGAACTGGTTCGGAGCAGCTGAATAAGAATATTTTAGCAATGTATACTTCTGCCTGGCGGAAGTATACATTGTGAGTTTTTACCGAATACTTAAAGAGCAGGTAGCAGGGATGAATATTATTAAAAAAGCAATTAGGATAAAGGATTGGCAGCGTTCCTCAAAAATTACTGCAGTTGTAATTCTGGTGCTTCTTGTTGCATATGCTGTTCTGTCATTACTTCAGCTTTCAGAAGTAGAAATGATGGGATATGCATCCGATGAAGTAAAACAGATGATTGAAGAAGAAAAGGACAGTACAAGAAAGCATATGGTCATTACGTATAATGACCTT
>QKDK01000316.1 GCA_003252135.1 Clostridia bacterium | reverse complement strand
TGGCACTTTTTACCGATCTGGGTGATTTCAAGTTCTGCCTCATTGCAGGTCAGGATGGTTCCTATGGGCAGTGTTTTAAAATCTATGCCCTTAACGAGAAGATTTTCTCCAAAAGCGCCGTCCTTGATTTTTGCCCCCCTGCTTCTAAAAGCTTCTACCTGTTCATAGGAGAGCAGACTGACCTGCCTATGCCAGCTCCCTGCATGGGCATCGCCCTGCAGCCCGTGATTTTCGATCAGCAATACTTCCTGCCTGTCTGTTTTTGCAGTACCCTTATTTTCACTGATGCAGACAGCTTTCACTATTCCTTTCATCAATGCTCAACCTCCAATTTCCACCATGCTTCTTTGTTCCTTTTGTTCATTGCTCAATTCATGAAAGCTGTGTGCCTGCGGTTTTTCATATATTGCTGCATGCATCGCATATGTCAGTGCTTCCAGGTCATTGTCCTTCGCAAACTGTTTTATGGATACACCTTTTTCGTAATCCAGACATAACTTCAGATCACCGTCTGCTGTGATCCTTACACGATTACAGGTCTCACAGAACTTGTGGGAAATTGCGCTGATGAATCCGATTTTTCCCTGATGACCTGCAAGCTCATAATAGACTGCCGGGCCGTTGCCTTTCCATGTCGTGGGAACGAGCTTCTGCCCCGAAGCAGACTCTAAATCCAACATGATTTGATCGTTGGTTCTGACATTCTGCTGCTTTCCAAGACCGATCGGCATCATTTCAATAAAACGCACATCGACTGGATTCTCCTTGACAAATGCCAGAAAATCAATCAACTCACCCTTCGACAGATCTTCTCTTCCAACGCAGTTGATCTTTATCTTAAGGCCTGCCTGCAAGGCTGTATCCAGAGAAGCCTTCACTCGTAATAATTCATCCCTTCTTGTAACGCGCTGATATATCAGTGGGTCAAAGGAGGGCAGATTAATATTGATGCAGTCAGGTGCTGATGACGCAAATTCCTTACTATATTCAGACAGCAGAACACCGTTGGTCGTCAATGTGACCTGCTGTATGCCCTCGACCGCTTTCAGCCTGCCTATCAGCTCACCGATATCCTTTCTTACTAAAGGTTCTCCTCCTGTGATTTTGATTCGGTCTATGCCTAGTTCTGCTGCCGCTTTTGCAATAAGCTCAAGCTCTGATACTGTAAGTTCCTCATAATCTTTTGGCAGAGGCACGCCTTCTGCAGGCATACAGTACTGACATCTGAGATTGCAGCGGTTCGTGACCGAAATCCTCATATAATTAATGGGTCTGTCCCACTTATCTCTCATGCGTGCTCTCCTCATAGGTGCCGCTTTTTCCTCCTGTCTTTCTGACAAGATGAATCTGCTCTATCACCATATTTTTATCGACTGCCTTGCACATGTCATATATGGTAAGAAGTGCTACAGATGCTCCTGTTAGTGCTTCCATCTCAACACCGGTCTTACCTTCCAGCCTGACAGTGCAGGACACATGGATCAGATTCTTATCTTCCTCCACCGTAAAATCGATTGTGCTTTTTGTAAGCATGAGCGGATGACACAGAGGAATCAGCTCACCTGTCTTCTTTGAAGCCATGATTCCAGCTATCCTTGCAACAGACAGAACATCACCCTTTGCAGAGCTTCCTTCCAGAATCATCCTCATGATTTCATCACTTACTCGTATGGAACCAGCTGCAACAGCCTCTCGTAACGTAATCTCTTTACCCGTAACATCTACCATGACGGCATTGCCGTTCTGGTCAAAATGTGTCAGCTTATTCTCCATCATTCCTCCTCATTTCAAAACATGATGCCGTTTTTGCATCAAAGATAATAAATAAAGAACAAGATATTCGAGCCCTTTGCAAGAATATCGCAGTTCTTTATACTCGAAGCTGCTTACCATGCATGATTTACTCATGTTAACTTCGTGTTTTCTTCATACCTATACTCAGTCAGCGCATCATTATTTACCAAACCCGCAGTTTGGATACGTGCATATCTCACAATCCAGGCAAAGTCCTCCGTTCCCAAGACTGGCAAGCCATTGCTTTGTAATGGGAATACCGCAAAGTACTCTTGGCAGCACCAGATCAAAGATCGTTCTTTTTGCATACATGACACAGCCCGGCAGCCCCATTACAGGTATTCCGCTCTCAGTATATGCCATCAGGAACATGGCCCCCGGCAGCACCGGTGCTCCGTAGGATACGATTGCGGCACATGTCCCCCTTATGGCAGCCGGTGTCCTGTCATCCGGATCGACGCTCATCCCTCCGGTACATAAGATCATATCGGCACCTTTGTCCAAAAGCTCTTTTATTGCCGCCTGTATTGCCGCCGGATCGTCTCCTACAATTTTTTGCTCCGTCACCTCAGTATTGTATTCGGAAAGTTTGGCACGAAGAACCGGACCAAAGCTGTCTGTAATCCTTCCAAGGAATACTTCACTGCCTGTCGTGACAATGCCTACCTTTTGCTTACGGTAAGGTCTGACTGCCATCAACGGTGTTGTTCCTGCATACTGTAAGGTCTGCTGCAGCTTTTCTTTTTTGATTACCAGCGGAATTACTCTGGTTCCAGCAAGCTTATCTCCCTTTTTCACCGGAGTCCCTGAATGTATGGCAGCGATCATGATTTCTTCCGTCTCATTGATTTTGTTCAGTCTGTCAATGTCTGAGACAAAATATCCGTCGATGGCTGCACGCAGTTCAATCTTGCCTTCCTTTACCTCTGACCAGGTCATATGTTCCTTGCCGCAAAGTCCGGCAAGAAGCTCGGCCGCTTCATTTTCATGAAAGACGGTATCATCATTTTCCCA
>QKDK01000385.1 GCA_003252135.1 Clostridia bacterium | reverse complement strand
GTATATTTATCTAAAAGATTAACAAGTCACATTATCCAACGATAATTTTTTCTGCAACCTGTTTAACCTGAACAACCTGTTTTCCTGTATTAAATGATAAAGCAAAACTTAGGCTTCCTACTCTGCCGCAGTACATAAGAAATATAACGATAATTTTTGAAATCGTTGTCAAATCTCTTGTTATACCGGTCGAAAGTCCTACAGTGCCAATAGCAGAGAAGACCTCTAAGCCAACATCAAGCATATCTGCATTTTGCACAGCTCCTATAATCAGGCATGCTGTGACAGCAATGAACAGGTTCGTGCAAAAAACCAACATGGCCTTTATTATATTCTCATCTTCCAGTCTTCTGTTAAAAATATCATGTGAATTAATTTTCCTGATATTCGATCGTAGTGCTACAAAAAGCACAACAATTGTTGTTGTCTTAATACCACCTGCCGTTGACCCCGGACTACCGCCTATAAACATTAAGATCATGGTTAGCAGTTTGCTTGGTCCCTGCATGGACGCAAGATCCAGTGTATTGAATCCAGCAGTTCTCGGTGTTACAGCCGCAAAGATACTGGCAATTATTTTTTCTCCGACAGGAAGACCAGCTAGTGTTCCATTCCATTCAAAAATGAAGAACAGAATCGACGAAACAGAGATCAGTACTGCAGTAGCCATAAAAACTATCTTGGAATGAAGCTTATATTCTTTGAATCGAAACTTATGTTCAACAACATCATCCCATACTAAAAATCCAATACCCCCGACAATAATAAGGAAAATAATAACAACATTGACCAGGATATCATCCCGATAGGTAACAAGGGAACTATATGCTTCTCTTATACCGAACAGATCAAATCCGGCGTTGCAAAAAGCAGATATTGAATGAAATATACCAAAATAAATTCCTCTGGATAATCCATAATCCTGAACAAACCGTATGGATAAAAGAATTGCACCGACACCTTCAAAGAACAAGGTACCTTTCAGAATCCGTTTTACAAGCTTGACAATTCCACCGATCTGAAGTGTATTAACACTTTCCTGTATGACTCCTCTAGTCTTCAGACCGATTTTTTTGCGTAATGCAATGGCAAAAAGAACTCCTACTGTCATAAAGCCAAGACCACCCGTCTGAATCAGGATCAGGATTACGATCTGTCCAAACAATGTCCAGTTCTGAAAAGTATCTGTAACTACAAGCCCTGTAACGCAGGTGGCCGATGTGGCCGTAAATAAGGTATCAACAAAACCTGTTTCCATCCCTTCTTTGGTTGAAACAGGAAGTAATAGCAACAGTGTCCCAATTAAAATAATAAATATATAACCCAAAACGATCATTTGCGTCTGACTTAATTTACGAAACTTATTGAACATAAACCTCTCCTCTGAGTAGTTGTAATAATTGAATCAACCATAACCAAATACTTAACCTTATGCTTCCAGAAGTATAGGTAAAATCAAAGGACTTCTCTTCAGTTTTTTCCATAAGTAGTCATTTAAATCATCGCGAATTGAATTTTTGAGCTTGTTCCAATCAGTAATATTTTTATTGGCACATCTGTCGAGTGCAGCATTTACGATTCGTTCTGCTTCTACAATCAGCTCCTCTGATTCCTTCACATATACAAACCCTCTCGTAATAATCTCAGGTCCAGCCAGAACCTGATTTGTACCTTTTGTCATGGTAAGTGCAACTATTATTATACCATTCTCTGAGAGATACTGCCGATCCTTTATGACAGTACTTCCTACATCACCAATACCCAGACCGTCTACAAAAATGTCCTTCGCCTGAACGTTATCAGCAATTCTTCCTTTTTCTTCAGAAAGCTCAAGAACGTTTCCTGATTTTATTATGAAGATATTCTCTTCTGGTATTCCGATTCCTTTTACAAGCTCTGCCTGTGCCATGCGGTGTCTGAATTCACCATGGACCGGAACAGCGTACTTTGGTCGCAGCAGGGAATAAATCAATTTGATTTCCTCCTGACAGGCATGCCCTGATACATGTGTATCCTGAAAAATAACGTTTGCACCTTTCATGGAAAGCTCATTGATTACCTTAGAAACTGCTTTTTCATTACCCGGAATCGGTGTGGAACTGAATATTATCGTGTCTCCGGGTTTTATTGTGACTTTTTTATGCGTCGAATCAGCCATTCTTGACAACGCAGCCATGGCTTCTCCCTGACTACCTGTTGTAATAAAAACAAGCTGATCATCCGGATAATTCTTCATCTGATCTACATCTACCAGTGTGTTCTCCGGTATCTTTATATATCCCAGTTCAGAAGCTACTTCAATGACATTCACCATGCTTCTGCCTTGCAGAATAACTTTTCGTTTGAATTTATATGCTGTATTAATGATCTGCTGCACACGATCAACATTTGATGCAAAGGTAGCTACAATAATTCTGTGATTTTTATTCTCTGTGAAAAGATTTTCAAAGGTTCTGGCAACCATCTCTTCAGAAGGTGTAAAGCCTGGCCTGCCTGCATTGGTGCTGTCACAGAGCAGAGCAAGAACACCTTTTTTCCCGATCTCACCAAATCTCTGCAGATCAATGGAATCACCAAAAAGAGGTGTATAATCTATTTTAAAGTCACCTGTGTGCACAATAATACCTGCCGGTGAATATATCGCAAGGGCAGATGCATCAGCAATGCTGTGATTTGTTTTAATGAACTCAATCCTGAATGCTCCAAGATTCACAGAATTTCCATGCTTGACAACCTTTCGTTTTGTTGTTTTCAGCATGCCATATTCCTTCAGTTTCAGGTCAATCAGACCTATAGTAAGCTTTGTTGCATAAACCGGTACGTTAATGTCTTTTAATATAAAAGGCAGTGCTCCTACATGATCTTCATGTCCATGCGTAATAACAAAACCTTTCACCTTATCTCTGTTATTCTTCAGATACGTAACATCAGGAATGACAAGATCTACGCCCAGCATATCTTCATCTGGAAATGCAAGACCGCAATCGACTACGATAATACTATCCTCATACTCGAATGCTGTTATATTCATACCAATTCTGTCAAGTCCTCCAAGCGGAATGATCTTGACTTTGCTGCTGATATTTATTTCATTAATTTTTCCGGTATTATTGGTGTTATTGGTGGTATTATTTGTGTTATTACCGGTCAAGGCATCATTCACATTTGATGAAACAGATTCCTTTGATTTATCTTTGTTTTTTCTTCTAGATCTGTTGCTGGTTCTGTTACCAGTACGGTTTCCTGTTCTATTCGCAGTATTACTGTTTGACACGCTGTCTTTTTTATTGTTTGTTTTACTATTCTCATTGTTCTCATTGTTTAAATCTTCTGTCATATATATCTCATTTCTTTTATTTTCTCCGTGTTTATTAACAGGAGTCTTTTTGTTGTTCTGTATACTATTGTTCTGTATACTATTGTTCTGTCTTTTTGTACTTTTGATTCCCTGATTTGCTTTCTCGTTCACAGATGATGCTTCAATATTATCCAAATCAGTATCCTCCTGTTTTGATGCAGTATTGCTTGAAAACCTTTGAATACAGGCATCATACTATCAAGATTTTTATGCTGCTTCCTGCTCAATTTTCCCTTGTGTCGATACGTTATTGTATCATTACAGGGATTCTTTTGCAATCTTTACTTACTGTATCATCTCTATGGCGATAAATTCATAATAGATTAAACCAGTTCTTGTTAAATCTTAAAACATTTTCATCCCTGAGCTTTCCGAGTTCATTTGATAATGCACTTCGGTCAACAGATAAGTAATCCGCCAGTTCCTGTCTGTTGTATGGAATTTCAAACTGATTACTGTTCAACATCTGAGACTGCATAGAAAGATATGACAATACCTTCTCTCTTATTGTTTTTTTACCCATGTGTTCAACTTTACCAGTAAGCATCTGATTTTTCTGCGCAAGTATCATCATCATGTTCTGAATCAGCTTCTGATGAAATCCGCATACCTTATCACAGGATGAAAGGATGGAGTCAAACGATATAAAAAGAATTGTCGATTTTTGTGCAGCTACTACACTTACCGGAGAACGATTATTCAGCAGGCAGAAAAAGGATTCGGCAAAAAGCCCGCCTTCTTCAATCTTCGTCAAAATAATCCTGTTTCCCCAGTAATCTTCCTGAATGACGTTAACACTTCCTTCCAGTACAATACCTAGTGACAATACTGCCTGAGATGCTTTAATAATATACTCATCTTTGTCGAAATATCTTGTCACCGGTCGTAGACACTGAAAAAGGCTGCTGTAATCTTTCTCTTCTATACCGCGGAACAAAATTGATTTTTTTAAAATTTTAAACTCACTCATCGTAACCTCAGTCTTTCATGTTGTATATACAACCTAACTAAGGTAAGAATAGGTCTGTATCAGTCAAATGTCAAGGAAATACTGTCGGGATCATGAAATATAGGGCTTTTTGAACACAGAAAAGGATTTTATCAAATCAGCAATATAAAATCAATACAAAAGTTTGTATCAACTATATAAGATAATATGCTTCATCAATAAAATCCCGCTATTCCATTATTAATTACAGACATTAACTAAATATTATAGCTGTCTGTAGCTTTTAAACGAACAAGAGCTCTTGCAAGAGAAGCCTTGTTGTGCTGATATTCTCTGATGCTCTGTTTTTGCCGGAGTTTTTCTTCGATACGCTCCTTCGCTTCCAGTGCTCTTCGCTTATCGATCTCATCCGGAAGCTCTGCTGTATCAACAAGCATTCTGACACGATTATTAATAATTTCTACAAGACCGGCACCGGAAACAGCTTTGATCCATTCACCATCTTCCTTCTGTATTCTTGTTTCGCCCATAATAACGGAGACAACCATATTTTCATGGTGCGCAAGTATGCACATCTCACCGTCAAATGCCGGAAACACAAGTGATTTGCATCGACCTTCATAAAACTTTCTATTACTTGCCAGAACCTGTAATCCGAATGATGCCATAATCTACACTTCTTTCTTATTTTTTTGCTTCAGCGTTAACTTTTTCAATGACTTCATCTATTGTTCCTACATTGAAAAATGCCCACTCAGGATATTCATCCATTTCACCTTCTACGATCATACGAAAACCGCGGATGGTTTCTTTTACAGGTACATATTTGCCCGGAACACCGGTAAAATTCTCTGCAACATGAAATGGCTGGGAAAGAAATCTCTGTATTTTTCTGGCTCTGTACACCGTAATACGGTCATCTTCTGATAATTCTTCCATACCAAGAATGGCTATAATATCCTGAAGTTTCTTATATTTTTGAAGAATTTCCTGAACACGTCTTGCAGTATTGTAATGCTCCGCGCCTACCACATCTTCTTCCAGAATTCTTGAAGTAGAATCAAGAGGATCGACTGCTGGATAAATACCCATCTCAACTATTTTTCTTGAAAGTACAGTTGTTGCATCAAGATGAGCAAAGGTTGTAGCAGGTGCCGGGTCAGTCAGGTCATCGGCAGGCACATAAACTGCCTGAATCGAAGTAACCGAACCTTTCTTAGTCGATGTTATTCTCTCCTGCAGTGCACCAAGCTCGGTAGCAAGCGTTGGCTGATAGCCTACTGCTGAAGGCATACGTCCAAGAAGAGCAGATACTTCTGAACCAGCCTGTACAAAACGGAAAATATTGTCTATAAAGAGAAGCACGTCCTGATTCATAACGTCACGAAAATACTCCGCCATGGTAAGACCTGTCTCAGCAACTCTCATACGTGCCCCCGGCGGCTCATTCATCTGTCCGAACACCAATGTCGTTTTATCGATAACACCGGATTCTTTCATTTCTGTCCAAAGATCGTTTCCTTCTCTTGAACGCTCTCCAACACCTGTAAAAATCGAGTATCCACCATGCTCTGTTGCAATATTATTGATCAATTCCTGAATAAGCACCGTTTTTCCTACACCGGCTCCGCCAAACAGACCTACTTTTCCGCCCTTTGCATAAGGTGCCAGAAGATCTATGACTTTTATACCGGTTTCCAGTATCTCAACAACCGGACTCTGATCGGAAAATCTGGGCGGGTCTCTGTGAATGACCCAGTGTTCTTCATCCTCAAGCGAGTCACCGCCATCCAGTGTTTCACCCAGTACGTTCATCAGCCTTCCAAGTGTTTTTATCCCAACCGGTACATTGATACCCTTTCCGGTAGCAATTACTTCCATGTCCTTACATAAGCCCTCGCTGGATGCCAGCATGATACAACGCACAACACTGTTTCCGGTATGCTGTGCTACTTCCATGACTCTTCGTTTCTCACCGATTTTAACTTCCAGTGCATCACGCAGAGAGGGAAGTTCGCCAGGCTCGAACTTTACATCTATAACAGGCCCGGATACCTGAATTATTCTACCTATATTCACGTTGTTTTTTCGCCTCCGCTCTCCTGTAGTTTTTTCTTTTTCAGCCGCAGGCTTTTTGCTCCGCCGACAACTTCAGATATCTCCTGGGTTATCGCAGCCTGCCGCAGGCGGTTATATGTTATTGATAATGATTTTAACAATTCTTCACCGTTTCTGTTTGCCGCATCCATCGTCATCATTCGTGCATTCTGCTCACTACAGAAAGATTCTACCAGAACACCATAGATGAATCCCGCTATATAATTCGGAACGACACTTTCGATGACTTTTTCAACAGAAGGATACATCAGTATCTCTTCCTGCATAACGCCGGTCAGCATCTCAGATCCAAGCTTTTTACTGAAATCTTCCCGCTTTAATGGCAGCAGTTCTTTATATGTTGTTTCTGTCGTAAAACTGTTGACCATCTGGGTAAATACAACACAGACTTCATCAAGCGCTTCTCTGTTATACCAGTCAAGGATCATCTCGGCAATTACCCTTCCTCTATGCATGGAAGGTTTTTGTGCCGTATAATGAAAATGTGCGACCATATGCCTGTTTTCGTTCAATTTATTCTTAAAATAATTTCGTCCCACTTCACCAACAATAAACAAAAAATGCTGGCCTTCGCTTTCCATGAGCTCTTCCACTTTTTTAATGACATTATGGTTATAAGCTCCTGCAAGACCTTTATCAGCAGTTACCATAATATAACCCTTTTTCTTTTCAGATTCAGGTTTTTCTTTCTGCCCATGATCAAAATATTTATGATCCATATTGGGAACATGGCGTAAAATCCTGCTGATGGAATCCTGTAATGCTTCAAAATAAGGAAGGGTATTCAGGTAATTTTTTTTGGCTCTTTGCAGTTTTGAGGATGAAATCATGTACATGGCATTGGTAATCTTCATCGTGTCATTTACACTTTTTATTCTGTTTTGAATTTCCCTAGCATTTGCCATCTTATCTTTGACTCCTGAATTTCTTTGCTGCAGCTGTAATTCGTTTTGCCAGGTCATCTGTCAGGACTTTGTCATTTTCAATCTCCACAATGATCTCTGGATTGTTTTCTTCAAAATATTGCAGCATGCGGTTCTGTGTTTCCTTCACATCATCCGGTTTCAGGTCAATAAACAATTTATTAGATGCAGCACATAAAACTATGACCTGTTCATGCAGACTTAAAGGATGACACAACGGTTGTTTTAAAAGCTCCATTAAAGTACTTCCATAAGCAAGATGTTCTTTTGTAGTATCGTCTAGATCTGAACTGAACTGTGTAAAGACTTCCATCTCCCTGTACTGTGCAAGATCAATACGTATACTGCCGGCAGCCTTTTTCATGGCTTTTGTCTGTGCGGCACCTCCAACACGGGATACAGAAAGACCAACATTGACAGCAGGTCTCATACCAGAAAAGAACAGATCACTTTCCAGGAATATCTGCCCGTCAGTAATAGAAATTACATTGGTCGGGATGTATGCAGATACATCTCCTGCCTGTGTTTCTACGATTGGCAGAGCTGTTATAGATCCGCCGCCTGCTTCCGGAGAAAGTCTGCTGGAACGCTCCAGCAATCTTGAATGCAGATAGAAAACATCACCGGGATATGCTTCACGCCCTGGTGGTCTCTCCAAAAGCAATGACAGTGCACGATATGCTACCGCATGCTTTGAAAGATCATCATAGACAATCAGAACGTCCTTGCCTTTGTACATAAAATACTCTGCCATTGCAGTTCCTGCATAAGGTGCAATATATTGCAGAGAAGAAGGATCACTTGCTGAAGCTGTTACCACAATGGTATATCGCATGGAATCATGTTTCTTAAGTGTCGAAACCAGTTTTGCTATTGTAGATGCTTTCTGTCCAATTGCTACATAAACACAGATTACATCCTTGCCTTTCTGATTTAATATTGTATCGACGGCAATTGATGTCTTACCAGTCTGTCTGTCACCGATAATAAGCTCACGCTGTCCTCTTCCGATCGGGAACATGGAGTCAATGGATAATATGCCTGTTTCCATCGGAACCGTAACTGATTTTCTGTCTGCTATACCGGGTGCCTCACATTCGATCGGTCTAAAATCATAGGATTCAATTCTTCCTTCGTCATCGATCGGTGCGCCAAGTGCATCCACGACCCTGCCAAGAAAAGCATCACCAACCGGAACACCGGCTCTTTTCTTGGTCCGCGTCACTTTATCGCCTTCATGAATATCATCGTCTTTAGAAAATAGAATACATCCTATCTCCGTCGCTCTGATATCCTGAACCATCGCTTTCACACCATTGTCGAACTGGACGATTTCTCCGTAAGCTGCATGGCGGATGCCGTTAACATTAACGATACCGTCACCGACCCATACAACATAGCCTATTTCATCATCTTTCACTTCAAGAGTAAAATCATCAATGTCCTTTTTAAGAATCGATACTATGCCGCTCGTATCAAATTCCTGCTCGCCGTTGATCTTCTGAAGCTTTTTTTCTAATTGCTTCATTCTTCCTTTGACGCTCCAGTCAAATTCATAATTCTCAACTTTCAACAAAAAGCCGCCAACAAGATTCTCGTCTTTTTCAACAAGAATTTCAAAATTACTATGAGAAAACTTTTTTTGTAAGAATTGCTTAATTCCACTAAGCTGCTCCTCATCCGGAGGAGTAACACAAAATAAATGAGCAATAATTACTTTATTGTCTTCTTTATTTGTCAAATTACCACTATTTTCATTATCGAAATCTTCTGTGGTAGTATTAGTTTTGTTCGTCAATGTTTTCACCTGCTTTTGTCAGAAAATGGTTGTATAGCTCCTTGTCGGTCGTGGGATTTGCCTGATCTCCCATAATCTTTGCTGCTGCAGCGATAGCCAGAGTAACCATCTGGGCTTCGGTCTCTTTTATCACCCTTTCTTTGATGATAACAGCTTCTTCATTCGCCTTTATGATTACCTCTTTTGCTTTGACATCAGCTTCTTTCAGGATACGGTCATATTCAGATTGCGCTGATCTGCGTGCATCCGTAACAATGCCCGCACCAACACCTTCTGCTTCTTCAATTGCTTTTTCACTTTGGTTTTTGAATTCAATAGCTTTCTTCTTTTCTTCATCTGCATCGGCAAGATTTTTTGAGACAATACTTTGTCTTTCATTCAAAATCTTGTCCACAGGCTTAAAAAGGAATCTCTTTAAAAGTAAAAACAGAATCAAAACATTGATTACCGTAAAAAGCAAACTCCAGCCTAATTCAATCACTTACTACACCGCCTTCCTATTTCAAAAAGATGATAATCAGTAAGCCGATAACAAATCCATAAATTGCTGTTGCTTCTGAAAGCGCACAGCCAAATGCCAATAACTTCATAATCTTGCTTTCAGCTTCAGGTTGTCTTGCAACTGCCTCCGTTGCTTTTGCTGTTGCGATTCCGATACCAATACCTGCTCCAATACCTGATAATACAGCAATACCTGCTCCAATGGCGATTAACGTTTGCATACTCAATTCTCCTTTATTTTATTCTATCGCTTCTTTAATAAAGAGCGATGTTAAGAAAACAAAAACATATGCCTGTATCAGTCCGTCAAAAATATCAAAATATGCACTGAAAACAAGCGGAACCCCTACCGGAATGATTGCTTTGATCAATTCCATAATAACGAATGCACCCAGAATATTACCAAATAATCGCATGCAAAGCGATAATGGTTTAATAATCAGCTCAAGAATATTCAGCGGAGTAACAAGAGCGACCGGTTCGGAAAATGATTTTCTCCATCCACGCAGTCCTTTCCGTTTTATACCGGCAGCCTGTATCAGAACAATGCTCATAATGGCTAAAGCTGCTGTTACATTCAGATCTTTGGTCGGAGGTTTGAATCCAATAAGTCCGATCAGGTTCGATAACGCTATATAAAGTAATATTGTTATCAGATAAGGAACATAGGGTCTGCCCTCATGACCTACCATGCCTTCTATAAAACCTCTTAGCTTGATTACTATCGTCTCAGCAAAAGCCTGTCGTTTGCTTATGTGGTCTACTTTCATATTCCTGGTCAATAAAATAGAAAGCAGGACCAGCACCGCCATAATCATCCAGGTCACCACGACAGATTCTGTTATTTTGATATCCAATCCCAAAATATTGAATTCGAAAAGGGTCTTAACTTCGAGTGCATCCTGCAGTTTCGTCGATAAGTCAGCCATCGTCTCACCTCTTATGTGTACTTTTTTACATTGAAAATCT
>QKDK01000274.1 GCA_003252135.1 Clostridia bacterium | reverse complement strand
AAAGCGGGAAAACAAAATTTATACGGGAAACGATTCACGACAGAGAATATTCTGATGGTAAAAAAACGCTTCTGCTTATCTGTGAAGAGGGAATTGAAGAGCTTGAACCGGATGATCTTTCACGCTGGAACGCAGAAGCTGTCTATATAGAAGAACAAGAAGACCTTAATGAAGAAATCCTTCTGGAGTACAATAAAAAATATAAACCGGCCAGAGTACTGATCGAATACAACGGAACCTGGAAAATGGATGATTTTTTTGAAATGGAGCTTCCCAAGAACTGGGTCATGGTCCAGGTCCTGACCCTGGCTGACGGTTCAACTTTTATGAATTATTGGAACAATATGCGCAATATGATGGCAGATCAATTCAGATATTCTGATACCATTATTCTGAACAGATGCCCTGCCGATACTGATAAAGGTGCAATCAGACGCAGCATTAAGCCACTGAACGGAAAAGCGCAGATAATATATGAAGCGGCTGACGGTATTGAACTTGGTAATGATACAAATGAACCGCCTTTTGATATCAGTAAGGATCCTATTATTATTGAAGACGAAGATTTTGGCATCTGGTATATTGATGCAATGGATTTTCCGGAACGTTATAAGAACAAAAAAGTTAAGATCCACGCGCTTGTATACAAGGATAAAAGTACAAAACGAGGAAGCTTTATACCGGGACGCTTTGCCATGACATGTTGTGCCGATGATATTGCATATATTGGATTTGTATGTCATGTTGATAAAAAGATGGAGCCATTGATCGAGTTTGATCAGAAACAGAAAAAATGGGTCACTGTCACAGCCATAGTACGGTATGAGTATCAGCCTGAATACAAAGGAGAGGGCCCGGTTCTTTATGCGCAGAAGATAGAGCCGGCAGAAGCTGCAAAAGAAGATATCGTATATTTCAACTAAAGATTACAGGGTGGTGAGCATTTGGGTGGAATAGGTCTGGTTTTTTCAGGTGGAATCGCTAAAGGTGCATATGAAGTTGGCTTTTGTAAAGCAATGGAGGAACTGGTAAGCTTTGAACAGGTAACTGCAATTGCTGCATCTTCCATTGGCACTATTAATGCATATGCCTATGCGACACATCAGATAGACAAGCTGTCAGAAGTATGGAAAGCTACAGATTTTAAGAATATGCATGAATTTTATCAGGGACTTGTTAAAAGGCCTGTGATTTTTGATGCCATTGATGTATTTGCTAAAGAACAGATCGACCATAGACTGCCATTAATTATTACCTGTATACAGGTGCCAATGATTCATGTGAAATATATAGATATTACGCCTGTCAGTGATTCAGACAGAATAAAATTATTAAAAGCAGCAATTTCAATTCCTTCTTTGATGTCACCGATTGAAGTTGGCGGAAAAAAGTATGTTGATGGGGCTGTCCTTGACAATACCCCGGTCAAAGCGCTGCGAACACATAAATTAGATGTCATATTTGTACTTCGATTTGACCATTCGGCAGAGGATTACAGCATGATATCAAAAGATACCGAGATTATCGAAGTCGTTTTTCAGGATGAGCATTTTATGAAGAATTCATTTGCACTTGATAAAAAATCGAGCCAGCTCATGATGGAAAACGGATATAAAGAAGGAATTGTTTTCCTTGAAAAAGCACTTAGATTTGGAATAAAAGATAAAGAATACATGAAATATATTGCTGCTTCTTATAACAGGGGAGCCGGATGCAGGATCATACCTAAAAATGGTGATGATATCATAAGAAGGATCAATAAGCTTTCAAAGTTATTCCCTACTTGACTTCACTGGTATTTGCGACTATAATTGTTAGGATATGACTCATACTATAAAAGGAGAAGATTATAGCATGATTAAAAGTATGACGGGGTTTGGACGGAGTGAGGCAGGAACCGAGGAACGTAAAATCACGGTTGAGCTGAAATCAGTTAATCACAGATATTGCGAGATTTCGCTGAAAGCACCAAAAAAACTGGGTTTTTTTGATACAACGATACGAAGCCGTTTAACAAAGTATATCAGCCGCGGAAAAGTCGATGTATTTGTTACCTACACAGATCTGACCGAAGGAAAGATCTGCGTGACTTACAATGAAGAGCTTGCAAAAGATTATTACAAGAACCTTATGAGGATCAGAGATGAATTTCAGCTGGATGATGACATCCGTGTATCAACGATAGCACGAATGCCGGAAGTCTTAAGTCTGGAGGAACAGACAGTTGATGATGAAGAGCTGTTCTCATTAATGGAGCAGGCTGTTGATGCAGCTGCTGAGCAATTTGTCGAATCAAGGATTGCAGAAGGAGCACATCTGGCTGCCGATCTTGAGATAAAACTGAAAACAATGCTTGAGCTGGTGGATACCATTGAAAAACGCATGCCCGAGATTGTTTCCGAGTACAGAACGAAATTAACAGATAAAATCAGTGAATTGCTTGGAGATACTAAGCTTGATGCAGGTCTTGTCGCAACTGAGATCGCAATCATGGCTGACCGCATCTGTGTAGATGAGGAAACTGTAAGGCTTCGTGCCCACATCAATTCCACGATCGACACCTTGGAAAAAGGGGATAGCATTGGCAGAAAACTGGATTTTATTGCCCAGGAGATGAACAGAGAAGCAAATACTATTCTTTCAAAGGCAAACGATCTGACTGTTTCAAACCTGGCGATTGATTTGAAGACCGAAATTGAAAAAATTCGGGAACAGATACAGAACATTGAATAATAGAAAGGAGTGACAGACATGTTGCACCCATCTTATACCGACCTTATGGATGTAGTAAACCGTGATGTAGAAAAAGGAGAGCATCCTGTAGTAAACAGCAGATATTC
>QKDK01000306.1 GCA_003252135.1 Clostridia bacterium | reverse complement strand
CGGAAGCTGTATTGCTCTGCATCACCGCATTCTACTGAACCGTAAGAGACGGGAGCGCCGACTGCTTCACCCATTTCGAGCTTTGCCGGTACATAGTCGGGATTTTTGGCTCGGATCGTTTCCTTAAAAGAGATTCCAATACGACCGTCATTATAATCAAAGGCTGTTACCCAAGCGACGAACCCGGGCCGTACGATTGGAGTATAGAGGGTCTTACGTTCTGCATCAATGGCAGTGACCCCATGACCGAAATAATTCATAGCTTCCTCCCTTATGAAATGTCTGAAAGTTCGATAGTGCAATGATTCTCGTGCGATAACAGAGCAGCGGTCAACAGCTGGTGACTGCGTTTTGCTTCCTCCATGGTAAAGCATCCGAATTCACAGGGAAGATGCTTTAATTCGCTTATAAAAGCAGCAAACATCTGCAGCAGAGAATCGGAAAAGCCAAATTCGAAAATACTGCCAGTGATAACAGGAAACAAAGGTTTTTGGCCGATTACCAGACGGCTCCAGGCTTGTTCGAGACCGACTGATTGGGTATAGCTGATTGCATTTGGGTCATCGGTTGAAAAGCGGGCGGACATGTTCAGACCATAAATTTCATATTCCACAGAATTTGTACAGCCGGGAGCCATGCGTTTCATTTCGAATATCAGAGGAAACAAGTCATTGGAGGAGTTTCTGCCGCGGCAGGTCAAAATCGCATTATCAAAGGTTTCACAGGGAACCAGGTTACCTTCTCTGTCTGGCCTCTCTTTGATAATATTGACAAGAAAGGATGAGACAGCTTCGGGATAAATGCCAAGATGAAACGGCAGGTGCTGGGTGTGTATACCAAGATCGCCCATACAGCCGTATTCACCGTTTGCAGAAAGGGTGCGTTTCCAGTTGATTGGTTTGTTGACATCCATATCTGAGCTGTGCTTGATGGAAAAATGGGCTTCTATGATACGGCCAAAGAGACCTTCTCTATACCAGCGCACCATTTGCTGTACAGCCGGGTAAAAAGGAAATTCACTGGCACAGCGTACAAATACCTCCGGATTTTCGATGCTGGCAGCTTCGATTTCCTCATACGCCTTTAAATCCATACCAAAGGGTTTCTCGCCGATCAGGTGCTTACCGGAACAGATAATATCGCTGTAGACCTTTGCGTGCAGATGATGAGGGACAGCACAATAAACAGCTTCTATCTCTGCATTGGCAAGTAATTCCTGATAATCATGATAAAAATATTTTGTATCGCTTACTTTTTTGAACCATTCAAGATTCCCGTCAGATAAATCACAGGCAGCAATGATAACAGGACGGGGCAGCTGTATGTTAAGATGCAGCCAGCGCATTGAAACACTGGCAAATTCTCTTCCCATTAACCCGCAGCCGATGACACCAAATTTAACAGTTGATAAACTCATTTTATACCACCTTTCAATAAAACGAAAGCCTTATGCATCGCATCAAGAATATAATCTGCCATGGCTGGTGTTGTGACAGCGGGCAATTTAGTCAACGCCACGGGAGGACAATTCGGCTTATAGGTCTGAGCGCTGATATCGATACCAAAGTCCGCATTCATGGTCTTACAGAATGCTACAGCAGAGTCTACAGAGTCAAAACACAAAGCTGTCATCATACCATCACCTTCAACATCGATACAATGCTGCGGAAAGTCTGCGGCAAGCTTCCTTACTGCATTATGATAATATTGGCTGTTCCTTGTGATCTCAGAACCATTTTCTGCAATAAATTCCATAGTAATCAGATAGGCAAGGCTTGCCAGTTCCTCCTGACCATTGGTGACAAGCGCACCAAACTGACTTAAGGAATCAAAGGCACCGCAGGCTATAATCTTGCTTGCTGGGTAGCAGCCGCCCGGAAAGCCCTTGCCTATAGAAACAAAATCAGGAGTTAATCCATACTGTCTGAACAAGAATAATCCATCATACCAGGCACAGGACTGTATTTCGTCACAGAGAACGGGAGTATCTGTCTTATGACAAAGCTGATATACCTTTTGCAGATATGCTTCATTAAGCCTTATACCACCGTAATTCATCAAAATTATCTCATGGCAGAAACCTGCCGTTTTATAAGGAGGTATATTCCATTTGTCGATAGCTTTTGCGAACCCTTCTGTATCATTGATAGGAACACTTACAACCTTATACAACTGCTGCTCCTCTGCTTTTTGCAGTAACTTCGGCCATAATCCGCGAAGGGTCTGAGCAAAAATCGTTGTGCCGTGGTAATTACCGGTGATGCCGCCTGCGTTGTCTGCCATAACAAGGAAGACAGGGGTACGATCCTCATATAGAGCTTTTTGATTATCCAGTGAGTAAAAGCGTGTAAGCATCATCTTCAACGCAGCTTCAACGGCAAGAGAACCGGTTTCCAGATTGATGACACGGTTCAGTACACCGAAAGACTTGTCTTCGAGTATGGAAGCCATTTCTTTGTCATTTTCAGCAACACCGTTTGCTGCTGCGATCAGCCTTCTCTCCAGTGTTCTTGTTATAAAGCCGCGGGTGTTGTTGTGAGTGGCATTGGGGATGCCTAATTTTTTTGCATTTTCAAGGAGCTGATACCCAGGAAAGGAATGCCCGAGCGGGATATGGTAATGCTCGCTCTTACCGGTAAAATACAACCTTCCGTCTTCACCCAGCCGAAAACAACCATACCCGCTCAGGGGGGCTGCACTGTTGTGCTGTGCCTGTCGAAAGGAATCGGTAGGAGCTCCGTGTTCCAGATTATCAAAGGGAGGGGTGAGCTGCTTTGCCAGCTGCTTCATAAGCTCTTCCTGACGATTCTGAAATGAATCCGGATAAAATTCGATTTTTTCATCTG
>QKDK01000256.1 GCA_003252135.1 Clostridia bacterium | reverse complement strand
TTATGTTGTACCTTCATTATAACAGAGCCTTATGGTATGTCAACCAGTAAAATAATAGAAATATCAAAACAAACCAGCTTCTTTACTTAATACGAATGATGAGCGGGTCGAATTACCCTATATCAGCTACTGCAAGGTCAATTTGAACAAAGCTAGAAGACTCATTGCTTCGATTACAATATAGAAGAGATTCTAATTCTCCTATGTTTTGTGCTAAGTCTATCAGAAATAAGATAACTCGCTGCGCTCAAACAAATCTTTTTTCTGATAAAGCACAAAGTATAGGAGAAAAGAATCTCTACTATATTTCCATAGACGCATTCGTTCTTCTGTCTTTGTGCAAATTGAAACTTAATTTACGAAAGAGGATTATTCGACCCTCACTTCATACGAAGTAGACTGTCAAACATACTTTTCGCCATAGATTCATACTTTTCCTTCTCGCTTTCCTCCTTTGACATGACCACAGCCCACATGGCATTCCAGAAGGTAACAACAAATTTCATCTGTTCCATGTTCTCCAAATGCTCCCTCGTGCACTCACCAAAATAAGCAGTCAGCAACAGCTTTGTTTGTTCTTCCTGAAAGAACATGGACGCACAAACCAGATCAAAATAAAGATCACCCATGCCGGCATATTCATAATCAATCAGCCAGAGTCTGTCTCCGATAATGAAATTATTCGGAAAGGGATCATTGTGGCAAAGCTTGATAAGATGGTCTGCCTGTTTGTCCCTGTCTTTTTCTATCTGCTCCAGCTTATCAGTCAATTCTAAAATCTGATCCGGCAGATAGAGAGAATTCTCTTTTGCATACTGTATTCTGGTTCTTACATCCTCATACGGCTGGAACTTTCCTTCAATGGGCGGCAGTTCATGAAGTTTTTTAAGTGTACTGCCTACCTCTCGAATGCTCTCCTCTGTCAATGCCCCATCCTGACTTAGCAAACGTCCCGGTATAAATCTTGTGATCATATCACCGCTCTGCTCACAAAAGCAGATCAGCTCAGGTCCAATACCGGCAAGCGCTGCTGCTTCTGCCGCCTGACGCTCTGTTGCCCGGCGAATTCCAAGAACATTGCTCTGATTTGCACCAAGACGGACTACAATTTTCTCGTCTCCATTCGCAACAATGAAATTCTTGTTTGTCAATCCGTCTCCGGCGTATTCAATGGTTATATCTTTTTGCAGCCATCCAAGCGCTCTTTGAAGCAATTCTAAAAGTGCAGTATTTACAGTATTCATAGGTCGTTTCCTTTCCTTTTGTTCATCATAACCTGCGAACTAGATACGTTCAAAGTTCTTAAGCATCAGGACATTCTCCACCGCACGGAAACCTTTCCACCAGTTCTCACTGATCGTAAAATACTTTCCATACTGCTCCATGTTCTGGAACCATGTCCAGGTTATTCCCCAGACATCACCTTCCGGCTTTGTGTTCATAAGATAATTTAACTCTTCCTGCACAATTGCTTCATTCTCTTTGTAGAATCGATTGTCCGGACTATGAATAAAGTTCGATGGCCTTGCACCGTAGGAACTCCATTTTGCAGTATCATGTTCAATCGCAGCTGTAATCTTCTTTGATAAAAGATCATAGATTGATGTGTAATCATACTCTGTAAAACCAACCATCTCCATCGTCTCGATCAGAAGAATAAATCCTTCCAGCCCCATATCGCCAAACCGTTTCTCTTCAAGAAATTCCTGCATGAGTTTTTTACTGAATTCTACCGCATCGCTAAAGCACGCCATGCTTTCATCCCCGTATTCCAAAATAAAGGCTGAAAACTCTGCTGTAACTCCATAGTATTCTTTCTCATTCTCTGCTTGACTGTAATTCCACCAGGGAGCATGCGGATGTTCATCGTTCGTTGGAAGTGTAAACTGCCATCCATATGACTGACAATCCTTTTTTGAATTCAGATACTTCCAGATACCCTGATAGATTGGATGATCCATCTCATAAAAGCCAATGCTTCTCAATATCTTTATCGCATGATTTGTCGCGATCGGACTGGAATCAGGGTTCCAGTTGTCAGCTTCCAGTGCTTTACCAAAACCACCGTCTTCATTCTGATAATACATCAGCTCATCTACTACATCTTCTCTTGCTCCGTTCTCGAAAAAATACTTCCACAGGTAAAGATCAACACTTCTTGCATTCCTGTGCACCCAGTTCGAAATCTCCTGAACCATTGCTTTTTCTTTCATCATTTACCCCATTCCTGCGCTTACTTTTGCGCATATCAAGTTCGAACGAGCGGTGACGCGCGAGGTACAAACTTGTTTGTGAATGAATTTTCTAATTCTTTCACAATCACCCTCCCATTATAATGGTCGCTTTTCACTGCTTCCCTTTTGTTGCCTTCGCAACCATTATAATCGAACAAATGTTCTTTTTCAAGACAAAATTAATGCTTATGGCATCAAAAATCAACTGCCTACTACAATGATGTCAATTTGCACAAAGACAAATGAACGAATGCGCCTATGGAAATATATTAGATGTTCTTTTCTCACATGCTTTGTGTTTTATCAGAAAACAGATCTGTCTGAGCGAAGCGAGTTATCTGTTTTCTGATATGCTAAACACAAAGTATGTGAGAATTTAGAACATCTTATATATTGGAATCGAAGCAATGAGCCATTTGGCTTTGTGCAAATTGACGCTTGCTTGCTGAAGTAAAACTTTTGACACCCTAATCAATGAATGCTTTTCTTTTGAATTTTCTGATGCAAAAGCATTTACCTTCTTATATGTGTATGCACTCAGAAGCCTTCCTTCACTCCTGCTCCGTTATCTTTTTTCTATGATTCATCATCGCCAGCAGCCCGGCAATTCCATAGCCTGCTGCCACATAGATCGCATATATTATGGGCAGGAAATTCTGATAGGCAATTGCAAAATCAAGGCTTTCTATGGAGGAACTTAAATATACTCTTCCCATAACTCTAAACATAACAATCATTACAACAAAAGCCAGTCCAAAGTATGCTCCTGCTGTCAGTTTCATGGTCGCATTGTTCTCATAGCATGCACACACGAACACAACAAGTGCTACGGTCAGAATTTTTAATAAAACATTCGATTCTGAATTTACCATAACAGTTAAAGCAACTGGATAAAGAGCACTCATACATACAGCAATCATGACCAGCACATCAAAAATCCAGGTATTTTCTTTTGTTGACTTCTTTACCTTTTCTTTTTGAATAAGAAGATACAAAACAACCGGTATCTGCCATATCAAGTTGCAGATTGCACTGTATATGGTGGAAAAGTAGGTCAGGTTCGCAATCATTCCCCGGTTCATAAAGAAATCCGATATCTTCTGGTAAACTATCGTATCAAGCAGTCTTTGACCAAGAAGACTCAGCAAAGAATAACCTGACATCAGCAGTAAAAACAAGACAAGTCTGTCTGCAGCAGAGAGTATGCGAATCTTTTCGTGCGTAACGGTTCCGTGTTCCAATTCATTCTGAGAATTTTCCATATTCTTCCCCTTTCCTGCTCTTCATCGCGCCAATCATGGTAGAAAAATTTTTACACAGGTAAACAGGTTGCCGCATTTGGCATCACACATCACATATAATCAGTAAAGAACAAGAATTTCGAGCCCTCTGCAAGAATATCACAGCTCTTTTATACGAAGATGACATGCATGATTACCCTATGTTATCTTCATGTTTCCTTTGCACTTACACGAATTATTGAAACGAACAATACTATACCTATTACCCTGTATTGTACTCCCATATTTAGGTAAATACAAGCATTATACATACAGCACTCCAACACAGAAGCTACTCTTCCAGCACTGCTTTTATCCTTCTTACTCCGGCTGAAGAGGCTTCTTCTTTCAATATCCTGAAACAAATAAGGTCACCTGTGTTCTTTGCATGCGGACCACCGCAGATCTCCATGGAGAAGCCCGGAATCTCATATACTTTGACCTGTTCCCCGTACTTGTTCGCGAACAATCCGATGGCGCCTTTTCTCTTTGCTTCTTCGACCGACATTTCTGTCATAATGACATCACATTTTTCTGCGATTGCAGTGTTTACGATGTCTTCGACTCGTGTAAGCTCTTCTTTTGTAACCTTGACCGGGTATGAGAAGTCAAACCGTAACCGCTCTGCTGTAATGTTGCTGCCTCTTTGCTGTACCTGTTCACCGAGCACCTGACGTAAGGCTGCGTGAAGCAGGTGTGTTGCCGTATGAAGTCTTGCTGTCTGAGTGCTGTGATCTGCCAGTCCTCCTTTGAATTTTCCTTCCGAACCCTGTCGGGACTTCTCCTGATGTTCCAAAAAGCAGGTTTCGAATCCTTCCAGATCTACCGTGCACCCTTTCTCCTTAGCCAGCTCACACGTAAATTCAATAGGAAATCCATAGGTGTCGTATAGCTTGAATGCCAGGCTGCCGCTCAGCATTTTAATCTTTGTCTGCTCTTCGCTTACCTGTCTATCGTCTGATTGTTCTACTTTCTCTTTCGTCTCTACTGTCCTTTTCATTTGTGTTGTCAATTCCATCAGGTAACTTTCTGCCTTCTTCAAGCCGCCATCCAGAGTCTTTGAGAACAGATCACATTCCTTTTTCAACTGTTCCAGAATAAATGCTCCATTTCGTCCTAACTCTGTATACACATCCTTATACTGTTCAATGATAATATCTGCCAGCACATTCAGGACATCATTATCCAGTCCTGCTTTTTTTAGGACTCTGATCATTCTGCGGATCAGGCGGCGTAAGATATATCCCTGTTCTGTATTGGAGGGCACAAGGTGCCTGTCATCCCCCAGAATAAAACACATTGCTCTGCTGTGCTCGCACAGAACTCGCTTATCATGCATTGACATTTCTGTGTGTTCTTCTGTCAGTATCTCCTGCAGTCGTTCCATGACCGGTGTGAAAAGTTCTGTATCGTACACATTGGTCTTTCCCTGACAGATCGTCAGCATCCTCTCGAAACCCATGCCGGTATCGACATTCTTCTGTGACAGTTCGGTCAGACTTTTGTCTGCCTCCTTTTTATATTCCATGAACACATTGTTCCAGATCTCTACATATTTACCGCAATGACATGCAGGGCCACAGGAGTCACTGCACTTATCCTGCCCAAAGTCATAAAAAATCTCTGTGTCCGGACCGCATGGTCCGGTCTGTCCTACCGGTCCCCACCAGTTTTCTTCTGCTCCGTAGAAAAAGATCTGGTCATCCATCAGCCCTTTTCTTTTCCAGATCTCTGCTGTCTCAATGTCCTTCCCGACACGTTCGTCGCCTTCAAATGCAGTGACTGCCAGACGTTCCACCGGGACCTTTAAGACTTTCGTCAGAAAATCAAAGCTCATGGAGATGGATTCCTCCTTGAAGTAATCACCCAGGGACCAGTTGCCAAGCATTTCAAAAAAGGTAAGGTGTGAGTCGTCGCCGACCTCCTCAATGTCACAGGTGCGGACACATTTCTGAACATCGGTAAGTCTTCTTCCTAGCGGGTGCTTTTCTCCTAATAGATACGGCACCAGCGGATGCATCCCTGCTGTTGTAAATAATACGGTAGGATCATTTTCCGGCAAAAGTGAGGCGGACGCGATCTCTTTGTGCCCCCTTTCCGTAAAAAATCCTACATAACATTTCCTCAATTCTTCTGCTGTCATTTCTTTTCTCCTTTCCGTTTTATTGTGCTTTTCGTTAAACTATATACCCACAGCGAATATGGTCGCAAGATGTAATGCATGAACCTGCTGATACTTTTCGCTGAAGAGGTCGCATCCCGTGAACCGCACACGTTCACATAGCGTAAAACTTTATACCGTGTATGTGCAGTTCCTGTTAGAATGCTGTCTTTCATAAAGAGAAGCCAAGAAGAATTTTCCGCGAAAGAGCTTTTACAAAGAATACCGCGATTATCCTTTTAAGGTGAGTTCAGAGCACTTATCTTTGCAATTAAAAAAGCCCCAAGCCAACATATTGTCAGCTTAGGGCGAATGGTTATCGCGGTACCACCTAATTTCAGATTTCTCTGCTCTCTTAGTACGGGATCTCTCCGATACTTTTTCCTATGATAACGGTGGAATTCCGTTGAAGCCTACTGTAACGTTCGGTTCAAAGCTCCGAGGCTGCTTCCATAACAGTTCAATGAAGATTCTCACCTGCCATCTTCTCTCTGTGGAGATATTGCTATCTCTTTAAATCCCTGTAATGTACTATTCCTCATCCTTGCCTTTTCTTATGAAGTTAGGTTGGATGATAACACACCCAGAAATTAATGTCAATGTCATTTTTCATTTATAAAATAAACAGAAGATATTAAAACAACGAAAATAGATATAACACCGTTTTGTGATATGATATAATATGAAATCTTCAAATAGTCAAATGTAAATAAAATTTAATGTTGCTTCATCCTGCTGTCTGTGTATAATATTTATGGCGCATACTGCTTCTTTTCAAATTCTAGCTTGACATAAAAGAGAATGTGGGCAAAAATGGTATTGTAACGTTAATTTTCAAAGGAGAACTTTATTGATGAAACAAAAATCTATGTTGACCGCTTTATTCATATTGTTTCTTTGTATGATGATCGGAATTTTCATTGGCGGTAGTTTCCCGATGTTCATTTTGTCTTATATATTTGTTTGTGTTATTATGCTTTTCTTAAGCCTTTATACTGCTGCGACACTTCATGCCAGATTATTCAGGGCTTTTATCTATATTACCATTATGATACTGCAGATTCTATATACACGGCTGATTACCTTTGCTCTTGGTGAAAGTCCTGTGGAATTTACACTGCTGAAGATAACGAGTACTGTAATCATTATGCTTCCTTTCCTTATTGAAAAACTGCTTTTCATACAGGACAAAAAGAATTTCTATATGCCTTCTGTAAAAGATTTTACCGTAGTGACCTATGCACAGCTCGTACATGACAAGAACAGCATCCTCTCGGCCGTTCAGACTGTCCGTAAGGCCGGTCAGGCTTTCTCTGTAGATAACCTTTCAAGAGCCATGGACCTTATCTCTGACCAGCAGAGCTCCTTTCGCTATGTAAATAACAGCGCCCTGACAAAGGAATACTTTCAGAATGCTTACCAATGCCTGGATGATGAGTATGTGTACGTGATACTGACCGCTTCCGGGAGTCCTGTCAGTGACCTGATCTCTGTGTTTACAAAAAGACGCTTCAACCACGCATCGCTTTCCTTTGATCGTGATCTAAAGACCATTGTAAGCTATAACGGCGGACAGAATGTATCTCTTCCGGGTCTCAATGCAGAAATGATAGAGCATTTTTTTAACAAAGAAGACGCTTCTATCTATGTATACCGCTTAAAGTCAACCAGAGAACAAAAAAAGAAAATGATTGAGAAAATCCAGGATATCAACAGAGAAGGCAGTGCCTATAATCTGATCGGTCTTGTGTTCAAATACTCCAGAAAGCCTAATATTATGTTCTGTTCCCAGTTCGTCTACCAGATGTTAAAACATGTTGGACTAGAATACTTTGATAAAAGAAGCACTGAGGTCCGACCATCTGATCTGATTGAACTTGATTATCACAGAAAGCTCGAGTTCGTTTATGAGATCAAGGTCCCGCCGGAGTTAAAGGGTAAGAATAAAAGCTCTTAGAATATAACCAGGCATGCAGTCTGTGGTACGGATTGCATGCCTGGTGTTTTTTATCATTGAGATTTAACTTATTATCTTGATAAACCGACACAATATCTTGAAAATCCAGTTTATTGTGTTACTGCATTCTCTCCTCGCCGTATTTCACCGGGCATACCAATCTGCAAAGATTGCAGTCTACGGTTTCGAATCCTCTTGCATTTGTATTATAGGTATGCTGTCTGCAGCTTTTTTGAATAACGCTTCCCTCTGCAATTGCTTCTACAGGACAGGCATCCAGACACTTTCTGCAGCTCTCAATACAGATATTTCTGCTTGTGAGGTCTGACTGCAATTCCCGATCTGTCAGTATAACTCCAATGGTAAGCAGATTTCCATACTTTGGGTTCAGTAGCAGAGTGCTTTTTCCCAGCTGACCAAGTCCGGCTGCTACCGCAGCATGCTTCATGGAAAGCAGACCTTTTCCAGTCATGGCCTCCTTATCCCAATATTCATAAGGTGAATCACAGGGGATTGGAACTGCTGTCATAGAAAATGCTTCTTCCAGTCGTTTTGCTCCTAAAAAAGCAATGTTATCCACAACAGAACACAAATTGTTATTATAATGTCCATAGATCAGTCTGGAATCGACCTGTGTGAGACCTTTTGTCAGTGCCACACCAAATACGATCGCTGATTTGCAGACCGCATAAAGATCTGTCGGATGAAACCCCACCGGTGCATTTTCAAATCGTTCAAGCCCTGCAATCCCACATACATCTGCTCCCAAGGACAGCATCATACTTTTGATCTCATTTTCCATAGAATTCCCTTTCTGGTTACCCATCTTTCATGTGCAAGGTTTGTTTACCTGATATTATCTCCTATTCTGTCACTGGTGTCAAATCCCTTTACTTTTTAGAGCTTACCACTCCTGTTGCCTGAGGTGCACCTTATCAATACTTCGTTCCGGCCTTTTTGATGTCTTTTTGCTCCCACGCATAAGGTTGAACTTTTCTTTCTTAGCCTGATAAGCCGATTCCTTTTGTATCTTACAATAGTTGATCCATCGCTTTTCTGTAAGGCTCCCGTCACTGATTGCCTCACGGATAGCACATCCAGTCTCGTCCTGATGGGTGCAGCTGTTATACCTGCATTTCGTAAGCAGCAGCAAGATGTCTGAAAAGCTCTGATCCAGCCCGTCATCCACGACCCACATGCCAAGTTCCCTCATTCCCGGTGTATCTATGATTCTTGCTCCGTTCTTCATCAGGAACATCTGTCGGTGCGTGGTCGTATGATGCCCTTTGGAATCTTCTTCTCGAATCCCGCTTGTCTCCATTACTTCATCTCCTAATAGAAAATTCGTAAAGGTCGATTTACCGACACCAGAAGATCCAAGGAATACTATGGATTTATTCGGTTGCAGATACGATTGCAGTTCTTCCATTCCTTCACCTGTCACGGCACTTACGGCATACACATCAGCCCCGAGTGCCGCCTGTCGTGCGAGTTCGATCTTCTCTTCCATATTTTCTGCAAGGTCTGCTTTTGTAAGTACAACGACCGGCTGTCCTTGGCTCTGCCAGGCTACAGTAAGGTATCGCTCCAGTCTTTTCAGGTTAAAGTCAAAATTAAGCGACATCATGATAAAGATGTAATCAAAATTTGCGGCAATTGTCTGTTCGCCTCTGCCGACATCCGGATCCTTTCTTGAGAATTTTGATTTTCTCGGTAGTGTCTTTGTAATAAGGCTGTCTCCGACCGGATTGTACTCCATCTCTACATGATCGCCGACGGTCGGAAATTCTTCCTCATACTTATCAGAGTAATACACTCCTGTTTTTAATCTGGCATAGCAGCTTTTATAATTGTTTTCGTCTTTCATCATTACTTCATAACGGTCTCTGTGGACCGCCGTAATAAAATATTCCATTTAATCCCCTGTTCCTGCGCTTTTTGCGCAACTTGACTTTGTTTTCATGAAATGCTTTGTTTTCATGATTTGCTTTGCTTTCATGATTTGATGTGATTAGCTTTGTTTTCACGATTTGCTTTGTTTTTTGAACTCCTGTTGCTTACTGATGCTCTTTCCGCAGTCCACTGTCATAGAATATTCTGAGCACGAAACTATGATTACCTTATTTTTACATTTTTAGCGATAAAAATACCGCAGTAACAGCCCATATCAAGCTGTCACTGCGGTCCATCGATCCATCTTCATTCTAAAATGTGTTATTTTTTGCAACAAAAAAAACACATCTTACTGTGTCTCGTCAGGGCTAAGCTATTCAATAAGAGTTGTAGGCGGCATTGACAAACTCCTTCGTCCATGCCCAATATTCAATTAATCAGTAACTGCCTCTTTTTCACTTAATTTACGCATATACACTTGTTCTCCTTTCGAAAGCACGTTTGTGTTATTTTGGAGATACTCTTCCAATTACCATCAAGATATCATAAAAAGCAGATATCGTCAAGTTTTTTTGTCCGGATTTGTATTCATCAAATAAAGGGCATTTTCCAAGTGACTGGAATTATGTTCATGACAGATCCCTTTTAAGCTTACCCGGTCTATACATTACCATATAACCATTGGTTTCTCTATAACATTTGATACGCTTTTGAATATGGAAATCAACAAAGATACGAGCCGAGAGGTGATGACCCAGTCGAATAAAAAACGCAGCACTTACAAGAACCCAGTACGAAGAGATCATAAATACGATGAGAGAGGGCGGTGCCGGCTTCCGGCCAAACCTTAGGATCTCGGCAGAACTCGTCATGGAAGCGAACTGGCGCTCCGGATTGAAGACATCCTTTCCCTTCATCTGAAAGACATCATCTGTGACGGATCCAGGTACCGGCTCGGCATCACAGAAAACAAGACAAAGAGAATGGTTATGAGGCAACTCTTACACCTAAGCAGTCGAAACTTATCGACGCCATCAGAAAGACATCCAGTGATTTTGCAAAGGAGATATCTCCAGAAGTAGGCGAGCGTATAATGAAGACCATGGAAATATCAGAGGACATTCAGAAACAAATGAGTAGGTCAAGGATGCAAAAATATGACAGAGAGAGATAGCTAAAAAGAAATGGAATAAATAAAAAGAATTCAACAATTGTTTTCTGATAAACATAAAAATAAGACAAAACCGTATTATTAAATATGATTTTGTCTTATTTTATGTTTAAT
>QKDK01000215.1 GCA_003252135.1 Clostridia bacterium | reverse complement strand
CTTATCACCTTCGATCAGCCAGACAATGGTATCCAGTGTATTATATAAAAAATGCGGATTTATCTGAGTCTGCAGCAGCTTGGACTCCATGTATCTTAAGTTCTCCTGCTCGAGGCGGATGCTGTTCACCTGCTGTTCGAGCTTGATGGCCATATCGTTAAAGCTGTCGGACAACAGGGAAAGCTCGTCCTGATTTTCGCAGACCGAACGGGCAGAAAAATCGCCCTTTGCTACAATGGCTGTGCTCTCACATAACATGCGGATCGGCTTTGTAATGCTGTCTGTGACCAGAATATTGACCAGGATAGAAGCAAGAATAATGGAAGACAGCGCTACGATCAAGGTCACAATTACATTCGTGACCTGTTCTTCCAGGTTCTGCCGTATCGCTTCAAAATTCTGCGTCTCATAGTAGATGTAATACTGGACTTCTTCCTGAAACAATTCAGTCAGAATGTAAATATCCGACTCCAGCATGGCCATATTCTCTTCATAATGACCCTTCTGATCGAGATTCACGCTGATCTCATCGATCCTGTTCTTCAGAGTATCCAGATTTAGCAGAATGCGCTTCAGCCAGTCAAGACTTTTTCTGCTTGTGGTAATCTCCCAGAGCTTCGTGAAATTTTCTCTGGCAGCATCGATCAGAGCGTACGGATTTTCAAAATCACTATTGTCATCGATGGTCTCGAAGGTCTCGGCACCGGCAACAATTTTGTACATGCTTTCGTCCATTTCCTCTTTAAAATTAAGATTATAATTATTGGCAGAGGTGATCCTCCGGACAATGGTATCGTATGCTGTGCTGTAGTTGTACAGGGCAGCTATCTGGTAGACCGACAGGATGATCATCGGAATAATGATAACAACGGCAACCATAAAGAGCTTCAGACGCAGAGGATACCTGATTGTCTTCCCGCTTGCATACTTCATCAGCACTCACCCTTTCCCTGCATTCTATATTCCGAAGGGGTACAGTACTGCGTCTTCTTGAAAATGTAGCTGAAATAATGGGAATCCTGATAACCGACGAGGAACCCTATCTCTGTAATCTTTTTACCGGAGCAGCGTAAGAATTCTTTTGCTTTTTCCATGCGCAGATTGGTAAGATACTCAATGAAAGTCATACCTGTCTCCTGGTTGAACAGTGAACTGAAATAGTTCGGACTGATATTGACAGTAGAAGACACTTTGTCGAGCGTCAGCTCGCACTGGGCAAAGTTGTGATTCATATAGTCCTTTGCCTGCTCGATCAGACCGGCATATCGCTTTAAGCTGCTCTGGCTGCGAAGATCAATGGCTTTTTTTAGGATTGTTTTGTAAAAGGTGCAGCAGTCTTCTAAGCTGTTGAGCTGCTCGATGGCAGCATTCATACCGCCAAGGTACGTATCCAGCCGATCCTTTGAATACTGAAGAGAACCTAAAAATTTAACAATGACAGTATACCCGTCCATAACAATATAATGACGAAAGAGAGAGGACTGCAGTGCAATGTTATAAAAACCATCAAAGTAGCTTTCAACAAATTCGTCTACATCATACTGAGTTCCCCTTTTCAGAAAGTCTTCCAGCAGCTTTTTGTCAAGCTTTTCCAGATTCAGATCGCTGACTTCCATTCTTGTTCCAAGAGAAGATCTGCTGCTGTTAATGTCTTTGTAGGACAGCAGCAAAGACCTGCTTTCAAAATATCTCATTGAAAAGGCCTTATTTGCATCCAGATAGGATAAATGCAGATCACGCAGGCGGTTTACACATCTTCCGATACCGCCAAAATAGTAGATTTTTGCACTGATCTGCCGGATCAGTTCACTGATATCATGAATGAAGAAATCGATCTGCGGTTCATTTTCACCCAATAAAATGAGTGCCCATCCATCAAGATCACGCTCAAAGATCCTGATTGCAGGATTATCTTTCAGAGCCGCTACCATCTTCTGTTCGCACTGTACAACATCATCCGAGTATTCAAGCAGGTCATCCTGCACCTTGAACTGAAATAAAAGCACACAAAAAACGCTGGCGATCATGCTGATGCCAAGCTCCTCTTCCTGAGCAACAATTTGCGAATAGGACATCTTTTCGCTGATCAGGGCATTAAAAAAATTCTTTCTTTTTTCTACCTGCTTCTGATAGATCAACAGCTCATACTGCTCAAGGATCTGCTTTTCCTTACGCTCCTTTTCGATTGCGGCAGCTGCATTTTTTACTGAAGTCATCAGCTTTGACGAAGTTAACGGCTTTAACAGATACTCATTGACTCCGATATCGATAGCCTGCTGTGCATATCCAAAGTCACTGTACCCGCTGATGATAATGATCTTCATAGAAGGCAGTTCTTTTTTTACCAGCTTGCTCAGCTCAAGCCCATCCATAAAGGGCATCTTGATATCTGTAATCAAAATATCAGGCTTCTCCCGCAGGATCAGGGGAAAAGCAAGCTCTCCGTCACTTTCATCTCCGACAATGGTAAACCCTTCTTCCTCCCATTGAAATTTGTTCTTGATCCCCTCACGAACTACGATTTCATCTTCCACTAAAAAAACCTTATACATAAATCCCCCCAGATACATTAGATTTTTTACGTGTTCATGTAGACATCATAGCATATATAATCACAAATATGCAAAACTGTTCAAAAAATATTTGATACTTGAAACTGGGATTTATTAATTCTATTATAAAGATAGGCATGACAGAGAAGAGGGTACATTTTAATAAAATGCAGACCTGTGTTCGCAGGAGATGGGATGATTAATATGATTAATATTGCAATTGTAGAAGACGATAAGAAGTACTCGGAAACGTTACAAAAATATATTATGAGATATGATCAGGAAAGCGGCACCAGATTCAACATCTATGTATTTGAGGATGGAGAGGATGTGGTGACGGAGTATAAAGCGAACTATGATATTATTCTGATGGATATTGAGATGAAATTCCTGAACGGAATGGAAGCGGCGGAGCAAATACGTGCCGTTGACAAGGATGTGGTCATCATCTTTATTACCAATATGCCGCAGTACGCCATCAAAGGATATGCAGTCGATGCGCTTGATTTTGTGCTCAAGCCCATAAATTATTTTGCCTTCTCGCAGAGGATCGACCGTGCGCTCACGAGACTGAAACGACGCGAAAAGAAATTTATCTCCATCAATGTAAAGGGCGGAAAAGTCAAAATTGACGAAGACACCATACAATATATAGAATCAAGCAATCACAACCTGATCTTTCATACCACAGACGGTGAATATACCACCAGAATGACCCTGCGGGAGATGATAGAGATCCTGGATGAAAAGAGATTTTTCCAGTGCAACAAATGTTACCTGATCAATCTGGAATTTGTTACAAGCTGTCAGGAGAACGAAGTGATCGTTGCCAGGAACACACTTTTAGTCAGCAGATTGCGCAAGAAAGCCCTGCTGGATGCACTGAATGACTATATCAACGAGGTAAGCAAATGAATCCTGAGACCATTATACATACACCCGGCGGGTACTATGCATTTGCCTACTGGCTGGCCTGCAATCTGATCCTTTGGTATAGCCCGCTGAAACAGAGCCGGATCAAAAGAGTTATTACGCAGGCTGTATTTTTTGCCGTACTTCTTTCTATCATGACGATCAGTGATGATAAACCGGATGCTGCCTTTGTTCCGCTGATGCTTCTATATGTCATCATGATCTATGTGGATATTTATATCAACTGCAGATACGATTCAAAAACAGCACTGCATTTTGCGATCCGGGCATTTATCATCGGAGAGTTCGCGGCTTCCTTCCAGTGGCAGATGGAATACTATGCGAGAACGAACGTTAATGTCCCGGAGAGCTGGTTCGTAGATATGGGAATCCTGTTAGGGGTCCACCTCATTGTATTCGGCCTTCTGGGACAGCTTGAGAAAAAGAACCGCCTGATCAATTCAAAGCTTGAAATAAAAAACAAAGAAATGCTCTCGACCCTGATCATCGGGTTTGTAGTCTTTACCATGAGCAACTTCAGCTTTATCATTGAAAAATCCCCGTTCAGCAGTCAGTTCGCCTCTGAGATATTCTTTATCCGTACGCTGGTCGATCTGGCCGGGGTCGCAATCCTTTTTGCCTATCATATGCTTCTTGGAGAATTAAAGGTCATGTTCGAGGTGAACAAGCTCCAGGACATGCTGAATATGCAGTACAGCAATTATGAAATGCTGGAGAGCAGTATAGCTGCGGTAAATCAGAAATATCATGACCTGAAATACCAGATAGCCGTGTTAAAACAGGAAACAGATACAGATAAGAACCTTTCCTACCTTGATAAAATGGAGCAGGAAATCAAGCTCTACGAAGCACAGAACAAGACAGGAAACAAAGTGCTTGATATTATTTTAACAGGAAAATCCCTGTACTGCAGCCAGAACTGGATCGAATTAACGAGTGTTGCAGACGGACATGCCATTGATTTTATGGATGATATGGACATCAGCACTCTGTTTGGAAATGCGCTGGACAACGCCATAGAAAGTACAAGTAAGATCGGAAAGAAGGAAAAGCGACTGATTCATCTTGTAGTCGCCAAGCAGAACAACTTTGTCCGTATCCGTATTGAGAACTGCTATGAAGAAAAGCTGACCTTTATTGACGGGATGCCGCTGACAACGAAATCAGATGCAAAAAATCATGGCTACGGTCTTAAAAGTATTGAAAATACAGTAAAAAAGTACGGAGGTTCTGTCATGATCCATGCTGCCGACGGATGGTTCGAGCTAAGGATACTGATACCGGTCGAATAAAGTAAAGAGCTTTTGTCAGTGTTTGCACGGCAGGGCTCTTTTTCGTATCACGACTTAATCAAGTCATTTTACGACATTCATAAAAAAGTCCTGCTTTTGTATTGTATGATGGGAGAAAGGTCAGAAAGGATACAATAATGGAAAAGCTGGATTTTAATAAAAACTGGATATATAAAAACTGCAGAACAGGAGAGGAGGAAACCATAAACCTGCCCCATGATGCAATGCTGACAGAGGAAAGAGCGCTGGAAAACCCTGGAAGGGGCAACTCTTCATGGTTTTCAGGCGGATGTTATGAATATAGAAAAAGCTTTCTGGCAGGCAGACAGACATCCGGTAAATGCGTTCTGTTCGAGTTTGAAGGTATATATTACAGGTCAGAGATCTATATCAATGAAATACTGATAAAAGAGCATGTGAACGGATATACCTCCATCTATGCAGATATAACACCGTATCTGATACCGGATGCGGAAAATGAAATCAAGGTGCTTGCTTTCAATGATCTGCAGCCAAACAGCAGATGGTACACCGGTTCCGGAATTTACCGTCCTGTACATATGTATATTGCAGAAAAAAAGCATATTCTGCCAGATGGCGTAAAGATCAGGACCCTGTCTATAGATCCGCCGGTTATCGAAGTCCGGGTGAACACGACCGAGAACTGCGGCAAAACAAATGAACATGAAGAGACTAGCGGGACTGCAGCCATTGAAATTCTGGATGAGAATGAAGGAATCATTGCAGCAGCGAACCTGAACATTAAAAATACTCAAATCGAACTAACGCTGGAAGGCGCAAAGCTCTGGAGCTGCGAAACTCCAAACCTCTACCGCTGCCGTGTTACCTACGGCTCTGACAGGCAGGAGGTCACTTTTGGCATCCGTACCATAGAACTGTCTGAGCAGAAGGGTTTCCTGATCAACAAGGAAAGAGTCATTCTGCGGGGTGCCTGCATTCACCATGACAACGGCATTCTGGGCGCCTGCGGATATAAAAAGGCGGATGAAAGAAAAGTAAGGCTGATGAAGGAAAACGGATACAATGCCATACGTTCGGCACACAATCCCTGCTCCAAGGCAACACTTGAAGCCTGTGACCGCCTTGGTATGCTTGTTATGGATGAGTATACAGATATGTGGTATATCAAAAAGACCCGGTATGATTATTCGGAATACGTAAAAGACCACTGGCAGCAGGACTTAAAGGACATGGTGGACAAGGATTATAACCACCCCAGCGTTATTCTGTATTCGACCGGTAATGAAGTTGCTGAAACATCAGAAAAAAGAGGAATCGAATTCACTCGGCAGATGACAGAATATCTGCATGACCTAGACAGCAGCAGACCGGTTACCTGCGGCATCAACATATTTTTTAACCTTCTGTACAGCATGGGCTTTGGCGTTTACAGCGAGGAAAAGGCAGATGCAGATAAGAAGCCTTCCGCAGTCGGGAGTGAGTTTTATAACAAGCTTGCGGGGACCTTTGGCGACAGCTTCATGAAGCTAGGTGCTGCCCTGCACGGTTGTGACGTCAGGACAAGAGATGCCTTTGCCAATATGGATGTTGCCGGTTATAACTATGGAATCCTTCGGTACAGACATGATCTGAAAAAGTATCAAAAGCGCTTTATCCTTGGCTCTGAGACATTTTGTAAGGATGCCGCACACTTCTTTGACCTGGCAAAGGAGAATAAGAGGATCATCGGAGACTTTGTCTGGGCCGGCATGGATTATCTTGGAGAAGTCGGCATTGGTTCATGGGAATACAAAGAATATGCACCTTCCTTCTCCTATGGGCCCGGCTGGATCACAGCCGGAAGCGGAAGGGTAGATCTGGTCGGCAATCCGTTAGCGGAAGCAGGCTACACCAGAGTGGCATTTGAACAGACAAAAGATCCTGTGATCGGGGTCAGACCCATGAATCATAAAGGGAAACATTCACCTTCTGCCTGGAAGCTGTCCAATGCCAGAGAAAGCTGGTCATGGGAAGGTTGTGAAGGGAAGACGGCAGAAATCGAAGTGTATGCGCACGGAGCATATGTCCTGCTTTATCTGAATCAGAAACAGATAGGAAAAAGACGTATCGGAAAGAGCAAAAGAGTATTTTTTAGAAGGAAGTATCAAAAAGGCACACTGACAGCAAAGGTTTTTGATCGGGAGGGAAGGCAGACAGGTGAAAGCAGCCTTACGACTGCAGCACAAAAAACAATAATCAGTATCAGCCCGGAAGACAGCATTGTCAGATCCGGAGAGATCCTCTTTGTACCGATACGATATACTGATGAAAAAGGAATCGTAAAACCATTGATGCGGGGCCTGCTTCATACTGATGTAAAGGGCGGGAGACTGCTTGCTCTTGGAAATGCCTGTCCCTACAACGAGCGCGGCTACCTGAAAAATCATACAGATACGTACTACGGAGAAGCCATGGCTGTGATAGAAGCCGGGGAAGAAGATGCAGTGGAAATTACCGTTGCGGATGGGCCGTTAAAAGCACAGGCAGTGATCCCCTGCATAAGAAGGCAGGACAGTCACTGAATACTTTTGGAATGACAGACAGGTTTTCAAGGCAATACTGTACATGTCACGACTAAAGTTCGACCGTTTGCGACAGCAACATGCACAAAGGAATTTATTATGTATACTAAAATCACTGCAATGGCTCATTGAACATCTGGTTTATAGGGAAGCCATCATGATATTGTTGCAGAACAAACACAACAAAAAGGAGAAGTGTAGTATGAAAAAGAAATCACTGCAAGTTTGGCGGGGGCTTCTGGCATTATTTCTTTCCTTGTCATTAGCTTTATCGGGATTATCTGTAGTTACTGACACATGGAGAAGTGTTATTGACCAGGCACTTGGAACATCCAGTACTGTAACAACAAACGATGACAAATTTACGTCCGTTTACAGCACAACAGATGACCTGGTTGCAGCACATGTAGATCTGGGCGAAACAGTTGCAGAAGAAGGTGTGGTACTGCTGAAAAATGATAACAGTGCCCTGCCGTTGACTGGCAGCAGTCCTAAGGTAACATTATTTGGCATGGGAAGTTCCTATCCGTTCCTTGGAGGAACCATGGGAAGTACTGTAGACGGGGCATCACAGAGAAACCTCGTTCTTGCGCTTCAGGAAAGAGGATACGAAGTGAATCCTACCATGCTTGGTATTTATGAGACACTTGGAAGTATCGTAACAGGCCAGGTGGAAAGCTGGGGAGGTACAACACCAGTTTACGGTTACAGACCAGCAAACTTTGCAACACCATACGCTCCATCAGAGCCTGCACTTGACCTTTATACAACATCTGTTGACGAGCTTGGCGGCGGAGCAGATGCCAATTATGCAGACAGCTTTGCAGAATATAATGATGCAGCTATCGTTGTAATCTCAAGACCGGGTGCAGAGGGCAGTGACTACTACCCTGGTGAAGATGGTATTGATTCTGCAGTTTATGGTTCAGACAGTGCATTAAGCTTATGTGAAAATGAAAAGGCAGTGCTCGCACTTGCTGAAGCAAATTTTGATACAGTTATCGTTCTGATCAACAGCGGTTCGGCTATGGAAATTGATGACCTGAAAAATGATGCCAATGTTGATGCAATCATGTACATCGGCTTCCCGGGAGCTTATGGCTGTCTTGGTATAGCAGATGTGCTCAACGGAACAGTAAGTCCTTCCGGACATCTTTCTGATACTTATGCAGTGGATGCAGCAAATTCACCTGCGGCACAGAACTTTGGCCGTATCGCTCTGCAGGATCTGAGTGCAATTGTTTATCCGGATTCTCTTATGGGCTCGATCGCAGCTACTTCACCACTCGGAAGCTTCGGCGGTGATGCTTCTATGGCAGCAGACTACTATCTGGTAGAAGCAGAAGGCATCTATACAGGATACAAATATTACGAATCAAGATATTATGATACCGTGGTCGGAGCCGGCAATGCAAGCAGTGCAGTCGGAGCTTCTAACGGAGCATCTTCCTGGGACTACGCGAATGAAGTATCTTATTCCTATGGATATGGACTTTCCTATACCACCTTCAGTCAGAAGCTTGACAGTGTTGATGTAAACACGGACGAAGAGACCATTACAGCAAAAGTTACTGTCACAAATACAGGTGACTATGCAGGAAAATCAGTGGCTCAGCTTTATGTTCAGACACCTTATACTGATTACGATAAAGCAAATTTAGTTGAAAAATCAGCAATTGAATTCCTTGGTATGGAGAAAACAGGGGAACTTGCACCGGGAGCATCCGAGCAGGTAACCATCGTTGTTGACATGAAGTACCTTGCAAGCTGGGATTCCTCAGCAAAGGACGGCAAAGGCGGTTATATCCTTGATGGTGGTGACTATTACTTTGCACTTGGCAACGGAGCACACGAAGCAGTGAATAATGTACTTGCTGCTCAGGGAAATACCTCGGCAGGCGGTGACAGTGCACAGACAGCATCAGTTGCCATCGGCAAAGAAGGAAATGTTGATGAGACGACCTTTGCCGAATCAGAAAACGGAACCGAAGTTGTAAATCAGCTGGAAACAGCAGATGTGAATTATTATAAGCCAGGCTATGCAACTTATCTAAGCAGAAATGACTGGGAAGGCACTTTCCCTAAAACCTATGATGACCTGACAATTGACGGTGATAAGGTCGATGAATGGGTAACAAGCCTTAGCAATGAGATATATCAGATATCTGAGAACGGTGATGTTGATACGCAGGGCGTAGACAGCGGACTGGTACTGTCAGACCTTGCCGGTGTTGATGATATTAACGATATCCGCTGGGAACAGCTGGTACGTGAAATTGATGTTGATACATTAATTGCTAAAATTGTTAAGGGCGGAAGTGCAAGTGATGTGATCGATGCAATCCAGAACCCGATCGTATATCAGAATGACGGACCGAACGGCTTCAGCGGAAGCTTAAGCGCAAGAGGACTCAACGTGGATGATGCAAACGCAGAATTTACCATGGGAACCATGGCGAATGAAGTACTTCTTGCCTGCACCTTCAACAAAGACCTGCTTGAAGCCTGGGGCGAGCTGATGGGCAACGATGGTCTCTGGAGCGGAAACTTAACGATCTGGGGTGTTGCTGCGAATCTTCACAGAACACCGTACAACGGCCGTAACTTTGAATATTATTCAGAAGATGCCATGCTTGCAAACTATATGGCAGCAGCAACTGTATCCGGTGCATTGAAATATGGTGTGCTTGTAGGACCAAAACACTTTGCTTTCAATGATCAGGAATCACAAAGAAGCGGTATTGCTCCATATATGACAGAACAAAAAGCAAGAGAAGGTGACCTACGTGCATTCCAGGGTGCCTTTGAAGATGCAGGAGCACTGGCAGCCATGACTTCCTTCAGCCGTATCGGAGCAACTCCTGTAAACGGTTCTTACAATCTTCTTCAGAACGTACTTCGTGGAGAATGGGGCTTTAGCGGAATTCTTTCAACGGATATGGTGAACAATACAGGTTACTTCCGCCCTGAAATGTGTATCTACACAGGTATTACCATGATGGCAGACTTTAGTACCAATGAGACAATGGAACAGGTTATGGAATCCTGGCCATATCTGACATCTGCACTTGTTTCGGAAGACGAACAGCTCGTTGAGGCTGCAAGACAGGATATGAAGTACCAGTTGTATGCATTTGCACACAGTGCGGCACAGAATGTGGCAACTGAAAAAGTAACACCATGGTGGGAGACAGCAATGAATGTAACTTATTATACAAGCATCGGCTTGTCTGTCGTATTCCTTGGTCTTTATGCTGCAGCCAGCCTGAAACGTAAAAAGGAGGTAGAATAATGAAAAAGCTTGGCTTTGGATTTGTCGCATACATCCTGGTAGCTGTTATGACACTGGTGTCCTTATATTTCTATGTGTCCAATGTAAATACAGCTTACTATGAAGATATGGATGTATCAGTTTTAATGATAATCATCGGTGCACTGGCAGCAGTTCTCTGTGCAATGGCACTTTCTGCAGCAGCAAAGGGAAAAGCAGCTGAAATAATCGCCGATATC
>QKDK01000005.1 GCA_003252135.1 Clostridia bacterium | reverse complement strand
GTTGATAATTTTATAATTTTTGTGACGAAACACTTCTACCTGTGTCGTTATTAACGGTACCACAATAGAAAGCAGCAGAAAAATCACCAGGAATCCGCTGCGGATCCATACGACATCCTGTTGATCGGATAAATTCAGATATGGTCTGATCCATACCAGCCAGCGAAAGCCAAAAATCAGACTGAACACAAAAACCCAGTATCGGCAGGCTATGTTGAAAAAGTTTTCATTGTCGTCGAAGATAGGAAGCCTGCGCTGCGGCAGATAAAAAATCAGCCAGAACACAATTATATATACTGCGGATAAAAGAAATCTCTCCAGAAACAGAAAAATGATAAAGGAGCTTAGCATAAAAAAGTAATTCCAAATGGTAAGATATGAACTTTTGATCTTACGATGCAGTATATAGGTCAGCAGTGCGATAGCGATCCAGGGAAGCCATGTACCCATAGAACCATCGGTAAATGTACGTAACAGCAAAGATGCAGACATGAATGACATTAACGACGTCTGCAGGTAAAACATCCAGCGAAGTCCGCTGATATGTCCCAGATACATGAATACAAGGGCAGTAACAAGATGCGGCAGATAGCCGAGATAGGAATCCATCACGATTCTGGTCATGATCAGGACATAGAACAGTGTACCAAGATAGAAAAGCACCGGTACAACATTTCTCTTATTCCCTCCTGCTCTCAGTCTCCAGACTGCACGCATACATAAAATAGCCGCTATGACCAGCAGTATTGTACTATAGGCAGCTATCAGCAATTCAGTGACCACATTATCTGAAAAGGCGGCATTGGCACGGTAATAGAGCAGAAGTGTGTAGAGAAAAAGATTCAGCACATCCGTGGCAAAATCAGCAGCAAGGTTGTTCTTTTTTAACGGCAGAATAATGTTGCCAAGGCTGATTATACTGACAATAAGGATGACAACTATGAGCTGTGTTACAGTTCTTGGTTCTCCCATAGTGATAAGACTGATATAGCCTCCGATCAGAGAAAGACAGCGTATGACAGCTGACTGGTTCCGAATGCTCAGATACATGGCTGCTACAGTTACCAGTATGGTTCCAATAATCGCCGCTGTACCGGAATAATGAAGAAGTGCTGTATAATTTAATATAACAGCCAGATAAAGAACAGCTACCCCAAGAGAGGTCAGCACTGCTGCAAATCGTGCAATTTTTTTGCGCAGAAATACTTCACTAAAAACGATAAGAATCGCCGGACTTATGAAAAGAACGACTCCCTGCATCGTATTGTTAAGATAATGTATGCAAAGGAGCGCCAGTGCTATCAGAATCAGAATCGCTCCAAGGATACTGAGAAGCCCTGTGCCGACAGAAAATTCCAGAGAATTCAGCTTCTCTTTTCTTTTCCGCTTTTTCTCCTTTTTTGCTGCCATATATGTATTTTGAACAGCCTGCATTACATCTACAGGCTGTTCATATTGTTTTTGTATAGATTCTCTGCATTGCCGCGGTCCGCTCAAGTCTTTTTGCGTCTGCGTAGTCGGAACGAAGTCTGCTTCTGCCAGAATATTTTCTGCTTCTGTCAGGTCAATGTCTGCTTCTGTCAGAATAGTGTCTGCTTCTGCCAGAATATTTTCTGTTTCTGACAGGTCAGTGTCTGCTGCCGCAGTCTGTTCCTCCTGCTGCTTCTCGAGGCGGATGGAAGAAAGCGTCTTTGTTACTTCCTGCGGAATTGAAACCTGGCTTTCCTGTAACGTTTGCAGCGTACTAAGAATCTGATCCAGTTTTTGTGTTTGTTCCTTCAGCAGTTGTATTCGTTCGTCTTCCACAGTCAGCCCTCTCTTTCAAAGCATAAAGCTTTATGCCAAGCTACAGTCTGCACACTAGAATAAGTCACCAATTACAATTTTTCTAAAAATCAACTCCGCAATATCAACCAGATTGGCAGGCTCCTGATCCATTTTAGCTACATCCCAGGTTATGGCATTGGTCTCACTTAAAATGAACTCATCAGTTCCAGCCTGTCCAACAGATATTATGTCTCCGTCCTTTGGTTTCTCTCCAAATGCCTGGATCTGTGTATCGCTGATAAATTCTGTCTCTACACACTTACCATTGATACAGATACTGCTCCACTCGTTGAAGCCCTCGCCTTCTGCCACAATCGCATACTGCTCCTCGTTGTTTTCATCTTCTGTCAGACGTCTTTCACAGGCTGTCATGCTGATTTCTTTGTTGCCCATCTGCAGATTTGTAGCTACATAAGGATTGGTTCCATTATAAAGCAGCTTATCTCCGTAAAGAACATCATATTCCAGGATCTCCAGCTCATCCAGATAATCCTCGTTATCGCTGCAGGTATTATGGAATTTGGTAAGCATGCCATTGTTCATGCCAAGACGCTCCAGCACATTGGAAGACAGCTGGTAGGAATACATATCTTTGTGAATGACTTCTGACGGATAGTTCGTCCATATTACATATTCTGTCTGATAGGTATTGCTTCCTGTCAGATCCTCATCTGTCAGAGAAAGGCTCGGCAGATGATCTCCGTACATGACCAGCATAACAGGTTCCTCATAGGATTGCAGCTGCTCGGTCAGCTCCTTAATAAAGGTATCCATCTCTGATATCTGCTTGATATAATATTCATAAGCAGCGACCAGCTCTTCATCAACACCGGTCACAGTGATCGGAACATCTCCCACTGGTTCATCCGGATATTTCCCGTGGCCCTGAACTGAGATAACATAAAGAAAATCTTCATTATCCGTACTGTTCAGTGCTTTCATGATCTCACCTTCCAGCACCTCATCCTTTGCCCAGCCAAGATCATTATAGGTCAGATCATCCATATACTCCATGGATATGAACCGGTCAAATCCCATCTGCGAAAATACTGTGTTTCTGTCATAAAATGTGCCGTCATTGTCATGCATGGCCTGACAGGTATACCCTTCAGCAGTCAGGTTATATGCCAGTGTCTCGCAGGTCGCTTCCTGTAAAATAGTCTTATAAGGATATTCGCCGGCACCAAAAAACGAACGGCTCATCCCGGTCAAAATTTCAAATTCTGTGTTTGCTGTTCCCGCACCAATGGTAGGTACAGTCAGTAATCCGCTCGAATACTCAGACATCAGCTTTTCGTAATACGGAATCGGATTTTCAGAACAGGTAAGATTCGTAACCATATTAATATCGAAAAAAGATTCCAGCTGCAGAAAGATGATATTCGGTTTAAGTGCAGGTGTCTCCTCATCTTCAGAAAGAATGGCATCTCTGATCTCTTCAACCGTTCTTGGTGAGTATTCATCCGGTTCACTGATACCTCTGTCAAAGGCACTGCAGGCAAAGCAGTAATTAAAACCATAGTCAATGTAAGCGTCTGTAAGATTGGCAAATTGTGTACTTAAGACCCCTGTCCTGATAAATACCATGGTAAATATCACGACAGCAAAGGCAGAAGAGCCAAGCCGAACCAGCGCAGGCACAAGATGAACCTGTTCTTTCGGCAGCTTTCTGAATAACAGCCAAAGTACAATTCCAGCCGCTGTAAATGCCGCTATGATCAGTATGATCTGTATAACTGACAGATAAACACCAATCATGGTTATGGCGTTTTTCATCATGAAAAAGTCACCAGCAGAAAAAGGTGTGGCACGAAACGTCAGCAAAACCCCGTTTGTGATACCAAGCGTCAGCCACCCGATAATAATAACACTGATAACAAAAAGTCTGTGCTGAAATAAAGATGCTATTGTCAGCGTGACAAAAACAAGTAAAACATTATAAATAAATACTGCCGGAGATTGTACTGCATGAAGCACTCCGTTGATGACAGATCCTCTTGATAATGACTCTGTCACTAAATTGATCAGCAGCGCCAAGCACCCGCAGACCAGGGTCTGTCTGCGAAAAAAACATGCAGCAAACCGCTTTCCCTTATCTTTCATAAAATCTATCCTCCTGGCTACACCAGAACCCACTTCCCGTAACACATTTTAACAAATTCTATTCATTTGTCAACAGCGAAGATTTTTACTTTCAAAAAGTATCCCAGCCTCCACTGCAAGGTCGATCAGATACCTGTGACAGGTAAACATAATAACCTGCTTTTCTTCTCCTTTACAGTATAAATCAATATATTGCAATGCCAGTTCAAGTCTGCTTTCATCATAAGCAGTAAAACTGTCATCCAGCAGTAAAAAGTAATTTTTATGTTCTTTTTCTTCCAAAAGCTGTAATATTCCCATACGCAGTGCAAAATACATCTGATCCGTTGTTCCCCCGCTGAAATAAGCCCCGTCACGATACTGAGCCCCTTCCGGAAGAACGGAAATATCATATGTTTTTGAAACCAGAAGGTGCTGATACTTCTGTTTTGTCAGCCCTGCAAAAATATTGCCGGACACCTGACCAAGCTTAGGCGCATAGGTATGTCTTATCTCATCTGCCGCTTCCTGCATGATCTCATGACAAAGCACCAATGCATCATAATATTCCTGCTGCTCCATAATACGCTCATGAATGACTCTTTGTTCTCCCATAAGCTCCTCCAGGCCTTCTTCCGGCTGCTTAAAGGAGGAAAGAAGGACAAAGATCTGCTGTTTTACTACATCAAGCTCTCGCAGGCACGACTTATAATCCTCCCTGATTTCTGTGTAGAACTGATATATTTTTTGTTTTTTTATCAGATCCTCTTCTGCTTCTCTTTGAATCTCTTCAAAACTTTTTAATAGCAGTTCCTGCTTTTTACCAGCTTCTTCTGCCTCCCTGTATTCAAGGATCTTCTTGCTGCAGGTGCTGATGTTCATCTGCCATTCATGCAGGCTTTTGGCATGCCTTTCTATGGCCCGAAGCCTTCCTATGGCCAGGACTCCTGATAAAACCGAAAACAAAAGAAGCACCAGGAAAGCCTTGTGTATCATAACAGCTCCCATCACACCGCAGACAGCCGCAAGAATGCCTGCAAGAATATAATTTCGCACTGACTTTTTATCAACTGCAGTCGGTTCGCTTTTCTTTAGCAGGGTCAGCTTCTCTTCTTCCATGGATAGCTTCGTATGCAAAATATTTTTTTCATTTTCGACCTGTATTTTCTGCAGGTCGCTGCGTCTTCTGCATTCTTCCAGCGTGTTTTTCGCTTCCAGCACCTGTTCAACAGCTTCCTGTTCCTTTTCCAGCTGCTTTTCGAGGTCATCCTTCTTCCTTTTTATGTCATCCCTGCTTCTGTTCAGATCTCTTGCCTCCTCGTGCCGTAGGCGCAAGTCATCTTCCGTCTGCTTCATTTTTGCTATTTTCTGAAAGAGTTCGGCTTCTCTTGCTTTGCTCTGGACCAGAACTCCGCTGCTCTGCCGCTTTGATACCATCCCTTCTTTTGCTTCCTGAATACGGCGCAGTACATCTTCTGCAGAGATGCTCTCGTCGCCGGTCGTCTCTATGTTTTTCAGATTTTCTGCAATATCGTCCTTTTTCTTTCCATCATAAGTCAGAACAGGACCTGGCTGTCCGATAAAAAGGCTTCGCTCGAAAGCGTCCTGATCCAGATGAAAGAACCACTCTCCGGCTTCAGTTTCCTTCGGCAGCAGCAGCTTTTCACCTGTTGTAATACAATATATATCAATCTCATCCCTTGCCGCTGTCGCCCCAAAGCTTTTCTGAATGCGATACAGCTTTTTGTCTGTCATAAGCTCTATAGCACCGCTCATTGTATCTTTTCCCCAGGGAAGGTATTTTTTCCTGAGGTTCGAGAGATCTCTGACTGACTTTTGATTACTGTAGAACATCAGTCTGATAAAAGCCATCAGTGTAGACTTACCGTCCTCGTTAGCACCATAGATCATAGTAAAGCCCTGGGAGAGCTCCAGCTGATATTGATGAAATTTTCCAAAGTCCTCTATTTCAAGTTTCGTAATCTTCACTATAGTCCACCCTGCCATTCATCGCCTTCAGGCCGATTTGTACTGCTGTCTCAAATTGATCTTTGGATATTTTATCTTTGATCAAAAGCATGCGTCTGGCAAATATACCGCGCAGGCTGATCTCATCTGCCAGCTGTTCCAGGTCACATGAAAGCTGCCGCTGTTCCCTGACCTTCATATAGAAGACATCATCAAACTCTGCCAGAAATGCTGCCGCGTCAAAGCTCCAGATGTTTTTTTGCTCACCTTTCAGCTTTATATCATACAAATGCCTTTCAAATCTTTCTCCCTGCTGTACCTGCAGAAAGCTGCGCACAAAAGCGGCTGCCTGCTTTGTGCCGGTCACTGTCGATATATCGATTTCACACCTGACAAATCTTCGCTGACAGACAGGAAAAAATGACAGGCTGCAGCTGCTTTTTGTGACCAGACCAATGTAAACTCCTTTTTCACCGGTTTCATCAAAGCCAAGCCCTTCTGTTGATCCGCTGTAAGCATAACAGCAGCTTCCTTCCCATTCCGGTTCACTTCTTTTATGTATATGTCCGAGTGCCAGATATTGAAGACCACAGTCTCTGATATCTTCCTTATAGACCGGATTGTATTCGCTCCTGCCTCCGGCACTGATCAGATCACCGTGCAGAACCCCGATCTGTATCTCATCATCATAGGCTGCTGCCTCCCGAATACTCTGTTCACGGTGGAACAGTGATTTCAGCGAGTACCCTTCTGTCATACCCGCTCCCCAGAGTCTCACTCCCAATGCCGGAATCTCATGATCTGTCATTTCTCCTGAAAAAATTATGACATTATCAGACCAGAAACCTTTCTTTTCATAACAGGAATCAACCGTTGCGGGGTCATGGTTTCCTGGCGCAACCGCAATATAGGTATCCGGTATCGATGCAAAAAGAGCTCTGACCTCCTCTAAAAGCTCGTTCGACTGCTTAGAAGAATCAAACAGATCTCCTGCTATTAAAAGAAGTTGTATTTCTTCTTCTTTGCAGACAGTAACGATCAGTTCCAGTGTTTTCATGTAATCCTGCTGCCTTTTTGCTGCTCTTGATCCAAGATTTTTCAATCTGGCACCAAGATGGAGGTCAGCACAGTGAAGTATTTTTACCGCTCTCATATGTTTACCTTACATCCTTTTTTGTATGAACTCTTTCGCATTTTCATAATCAAAGAGCATCATCATATCTTTGATCTCCTGAAAATCCATCCGGTACTGCATAGGCATCTGCCATCTGAAGTATTCTTCAATCTCATCGACGATCAGTTTATCTTCGAAATCATTCAGAAGTGAACGGAGCACATACAGCTTCCGGTCGTAGACCTCCTGTGTCATGTCGGTGCCTGTATTTGTCTTGCCTTCCGAAAATCTGAGGTTATCGTCAAGCACCCTGCCTATCGACTCCAGGAGCTCTCCGTATTCTGCTTCTAGCTCCCAGCCTTCCTCCAGAATCATCTGCTGTTTATTTTCTATGCAGGCCTGCTCGAACCGACTGGCTGTCTTTGACAGATGATCTGCCCCGATACTGGCTGCAATTCCTTTCAACGCATGCACTTCGATTCGGTATCCGTCATATTCTCCCCGTTCTCTGAGTGCATTCATCCGATTCAGCTTGATCTGTCCTTCCGCTTCAAATGTGACTAAAAGTGCAATATAATCCTGGAGCTTGCCGCCGCAGTACTCAATCCCCTTCCATACATTGACCTGCGGCAGAGCAAAGGTTATACGTGGTTCGTCCTCATTTTCTGCCGTTTCCTGCTCCTGATTTTTATGAATCAGCTCACCCGGCAGATACTTTAAGACCACATCCTCCAGATGGCTGCTGTTCACCGGCTTACCTACAAAGTCGGTAAATCCTGATTTTTGGAACAGTTCCCTCATCCCGCTTACAACATTTGCTGTTATGACAACGATGGGGACATTTTTGAAGTACTCTTCATCTTTTGCTCTGATTGCCTTTAGAACTTCAATTCCGTCCATTCCGGGCATCATATGATCCATAAAAATTAAATGATACCGATTATCCTCTAACAGCTTCAGGCATTCCATACCGCTGCTTGCGGCATCGATCTGAAGCTGATGCTGACGCAGAAGTCCCGTTATGATCTGCTGATTTACCTTGTTATCATCTACGATCAGGATTCTGGCCTCCGGTGCAATATATGCATCAACACGTAAAGCTTCCCTTCCTTCTTCCTGCCTGCAAATAAAAATCTCAGACACATTCATTACAGAAAGCGGTTGTTTTATCACAAAAGATACCGCTGATGATATTTTCTGGTTCTGTCGTAGTATTACGGCAAGCTTCGCATCCTTTACCCCGGAAAGGAAGCCCCTGACTTTTTCATAGCCTCCTGAATCCATAATAATATGCGTACATTCATGCTTTTGCAGCTGTGCAGAAAATTCCGTCACATTACCTGCTTTCCTTACTTCAATCTTCAGTCTGTTCAAAATACTGCAAAAAGATGTCGAAAGTATCTCATCCTCAATATGAATCAATGCTTTATAGTTTTCAGGTTCTTCAATGCAGGCAAAACCGACGGCTGATGCAATTTTCTGCCGGAGCGTAAAATAAAATCTGCTTCCCTGCCCATATGAACTTTCAACATTAAGCCTGCTTCCCATCATCTGTAACAGCTTCTGGCAGATCGCAAGGCCAAGCCCGCTCCCTTCAATTGTACGGTTCCTTTCCTCTTCAAATCTTGTAAAGCTTTCAAACAAATGATTCAGATCGTCTTCTTTTATACCTATTCCTGTGTCTTTTACGGAATAGGTGATCTGTGCCACTCTTTCTTCCTCACTTTCTTCTTCCTGTTCGAACTTCCAGTCAATCTGCAGCTGCACCGATCCTGAATCGGTATATTTGACCGCATTGGTAAGCAGATTTAAAAGCAGCTGACGAATTCGGACTTCATCACCGAGCAGCTGCTTTGGCAGTGTCGGATCAATGTCAATGTCGAAGGTAAGCACTTTTCCTTGAATCTTTGGTGACATCATACAGATAATATTATTCAGAAGAGTATAGGTATCATATCGATTTTCTATAATTTCCATCTTGCCTGACTCAATTTTAGAAAAGTCCAGAACATCATTCACTATGGCAAGCAGGGAACTGCCTGCGCTCTGGATATTCATCATATTGTTCTTCACCTGTTCACTCAGCCGGTCACGCAGGATCAGCTCGGTCATGCCCATGATTGCATTCATTGGGGTTCGAATTTCATGTGACATATTTGCAACGAACTTTGTTTTGATATGGTCTGCTTCTTCCGCTTCCAGACGGGCAGCTTCTGCTTCGGCACGTGCCGCTTCTGTTTCCAGAAGTGAGGTCTCAAGCTTTGCCCTGACCGCCTCGAGCTCATGCTGCTTTTCCATCAGCTCGTCAATATGTTCCTCTCTGGTCTTAACATATTCAGACGCAAAGATGATTTCTTCCTCCGGAAGAAATGCAGTTCGCGACAATGCTGAATCAATCATATCTATAACTTCTTCTGTCCGTCTGATATCTGCCGGGAAATTAATGCAAAAGTAGACCGCATGGAAAAGCGTGCTGTGATCCTGCACATTCCATCTCTTCTTCATACGTTCTTTCAGGATCTGAAGCAGGATCCAGCTGTTCTCCGAGCAGTGTTCCGATTCACAGATTTCCATTACAAATTCATTCATTTCTTTTTTCTGGTTCTGCAGTCTTGCCAGATAATCAGCATCCTGATCATCCACGATTATAATGAATTTCATGTCTTCCGTTTTAAATATGGATGAGAAAGGTAAGAAATCAGCAAGATACCCTGCAACTCTTTTCTTTATTATATCTTTGATCAGACTGCTTTCGCTGTCTGCAACTTGTATGCTCTCCTCTGCTGCATGAAGATCAAAAGCAACGACCGAAAAGCTCTTGTTCAATTTAATTCTGGTGTTGATCGTAGTAACAAATGAATTCTTGTTATACAGCCCGGTTATATCATCCAAAAGTTCATTCGCCTTATACTGGTCAAAATATATGATCATAAGTCCAACCGTCCAGGCTATGCCAAGAAGTGCGTAATCGGGAATCAGTGCCTGTATAATGACTGCAAGTGTCATCAGGGCGAGATACAGATACACTGAGATCCTTTTATAGACTGTCATCTTTCTGCGTTGAATGATCACATGAAACATGCCCATGAGGATATAGACAAGTGCAAAGCCATGTAATAAGTAGATGGCATTCTTTGATTCATATTCCCCGTTTTCACTGACAAGAAAAAAGAAATGAGTCAGTGGTTCCGCAACAATAAAAAGAAAAGCGATCAAAAACGGAATATCCCGATAGGTACCGACACGTTTCCAGTTCTCGTTATTATCAGTCAGTGCAAGAATATAGGCATAGAAGAGACGGATCAGCACAAAAATCATCGTCAGGTACATCATATTAACACCGTAAACAACATAGACCGGATAGATTGCTGCATAGGAATCTACAATACATACGATCACATCGAGTACGATTGTTATAAATACTGTTATGCTGAGTGCCGAGTAAATCTTATTTGTGTTGCTTGGGTAACGGACGATAGAAAAATAGTAAAAGAAAAAGACCATCAATTGCAGCAATGCACATATATCCAGTACAATGTTCCATCTCATATATTACCCCATTTCCGCGCAGCATGCGGCGCAAATCAATAGTCTATGTACGTGCTCATTATACCACAGAAAATGAAGGTCAGGCAAGCTTTCCTTAGGAAGCATTATGTCTTTATATTCCTTTTTTTACTTATTTATGAAACGCTGCAAATGCTACTATTTGACTTCTTCTGTATATAATAAATGCATTTACAAATTGTGCTGCCATCACCTATAATTATCTGTACAGATCAATAAATATAGTGCCTTTGATGTTTTTCCGACCTTGTACCAGGCGTTACTGCCCATCAGGCAGGAAGAAGCAGCGGCGCAGAAATGAGGGATTCTATGCATTATTCAAAAGAAGGT
>QKDK01000011.1 GCA_003252135.1 Clostridia bacterium | reverse complement strand
TTTCCTCATTCCCTGCGCTGATCGGACTTACCATCCTATTCGATGCTGTTCAGACAGCCGATAAACAAGGGCAGCTTCTGTTCCATGTCGATGATCATATAGACAAAGGGTCTGTCAAGATATACGGTCAATGGATCTGCAGGTTCTGCAGATGAACCGTCACCTATGCTTATCGCAGTGGCGGCGGCAGCTTTTGTCCCTTTTTCATCTACTTCGATCTTTGTTTTATGAATGACATAATCGATGAAGATATTACCATTATCCGATTCAACCATACCAGAAAAATCAGCCAGAGAGCTATCAAAAGCATCAGTCATGCCAAGCCGCTTGAGTGAATCACTTAAGTCTATACTGTAATCTGCGGTAAATTTAGGTATCTTTGTATACACCGTCTCCGTCTTTGCACCTTCCAGCATAGTGATCAGTTTTTCACCGGTCAGTGTGTCTAAAAAGGAATCCAGTGTCACACCTTCGTCCGGCAGCAATGCTACAAATGCATAATGAGCATTCTTATAAAGCTTTAGTACTCCCACCGCCTGATCTGTTTCCAGGTAGGTATACTCTGTTGAATTCATCATCTCTGCTTTTTGAGATATGCCTTCCTCTGTGTAAAAGTAATCTTCTGTTACCTGAGTATCATAATACTCTTCCTGCCATTTAGCATCAAAAGATACCGCATTGATCAAAAACATTACGGCATTGTCGGCTGCTCCATAATTAAGAATCTTATCAATCATATCGTCTGTTTCTTTTTTGACCCAGCTATTAATATCATCGATCGTCATATCATCAAAAGGTGCTTTGAATACATCCGTGTCAAAGTAGGTCTTATTGATACTTAGAAATTCATCATTTACCTGCAGGTACTCAGCATCCTTGATCCAGATAGAATTTGCCGCATTCACTTTATTTTTGCTGTCACTGATAAGATAGTCTTCCCTGTAGACCTTGAGATATCCATTTAGAGTGTCAATATCTGTCTTTATCAGTGCTGTGCTGTCCTGCCCGTCATTTATGATCTGATCAAGCGTCTCTCCTTTTGCTCCATTTGCTGCAATAGTCAGGGCTGAAACAAGGGAAACAGGCGATATCATCATATTCCCGCCATTATAGATATCCCGCATCAGGTTCAATGAAAAATCGATGATTTCCTCCCTGGGATTTGTCTCCTCATAAGAAGCATTATTAATATCAATGGCCGGAATGTCATAGCTACTTGCATCCTTCATCAGATCGATTGTTCCGCTCATCATACTGCATCCGGACAGACTGATTACCGATAGTAAAAGTGTGGATATTATTTTCTTTTTCATAAGTCGCTCCGTTTCTTCGATGTTATTTGCGCATTGTGAAAGAATTATCTAATTCTTTAATCCTTCCGATTTCGGTGGTTCAAAGATACTGTCACATAATGTTCCAAATCAATAGCACTAGTAGTCCAATATTGATCGTTAATAAAAACCAAATAAGGGTAAATAAATTGTATGCTGAAATTAATGCTTTGTACGTTTCTGCTCTGTACGTTTCATTTTCTGTTGCAGACTTTGCAGATCCCTAGGTTTATATGGTTGATTCCTCCATATGAACTAAATTTCCCGTCTGTGTCTATGCATCCGCAGATTTCACACATGACCCATCTTCTTCCCAGTGAATCAACAGCTCTTGTGCTCTGTTGACTGACAAGCTTTCTTATATCATTGACAGACAGTTCACTGTCTGTGTGTCTGACTTCCTGTCTTCTCTGTCTTTCCTGCCATTCCTGTCTTTCCTGCTGATCAAGTTTCTCCTGACTCTCTAATCTCTCCTGATATTCAATTCTCTCCTGGCGTTCAATTCTCTCCCGGCGTTCAAGCCACTGCATCCTTTCTTTTTCTTTCCTTTCACTTCGTGCTTTTTTCTGTTCTTCTATTTCCATGATTTTTTGTTGAAATGCAGCCTGTTTTTCTTTGATCCATGCCTCATATCTTTCATGAAACCCCTTAATCGTCAGACAGTATCCATCTAATGAAAGTGCTTCAATATCAGCCTGTTCAAAATAGGTTGTATGGAACTCAGCCAATAATGCTTCCCCTTCGTATTGATATTGATTCAAATCAGTTTTGTATTGTGAAAGATTCATTCCATCATATGATATGACCAAGAGATCTCTTTTATCAGCCTCATTCAGCAAAAAACGCTTCAGAAAATATGTATGCTTCTCGTTCACATGAACATCAGTATTGTCGATAACGACCCAGGTGACATGTATTCTTCTGCTGCTGTATTCAGACATCAGCGCATCGATTTTACTGGCAGACATCTGGTGAAATCCTATTTCAACAGCAACTTCACTGTCATCATTACAAACAAGCAGAAGATGCGTATAATGGTGCTTCAGAAGCTTGACTTCCTGCCAGACCTGATAACCGAGCCGTTTACATTGCTCATATAAGCATTTTCTTACATTTCTTGTAATCTTATTGTTCCCCTTGTCGAACTCTGCATAATCACAGTTCATGTTGTTTTGATGTGCAAAATATGCATCCTTCTTCTCTCCGTGACAATAACGAAGTACCGGATTTTGACACTCAGGATCAAGACACCGCAATTCGTTATGTGCACTTGCGATTCTGATTTCCTTTTCCCTGGAATATTCCACGGCAATTTCTGCAGCAAGGCAGCATTTGTTTTTCCAGATACCATTTTCCATCGGCTTCACCCTTACCCTTATTCCCGCGCTGATCTTTGCGCATATCAAGTTTGAACGAACGGTGACGCGCGAGGCACAAACTTGTCGGTTAAAGAATTATCTAATTCTTTAACTTTTCCCTCATTCCCGCGCTGATCTTTGCGCATATCAAGTTTGAACGAGCGGTGACGCGCGAGGCACAAACTTGTCGGTTAAAGAATTATCTAAT
>QKDK01000140.1 GCA_003252135.1 Clostridia bacterium | reverse complement strand
ATGTAGGAGATCATTGTCTGTTTTGTACTCTTCTTAAAAAGAAGTGACAGATAGTCTGGGTGATAACAAAATTCCTTCGCAATGCTTTTTACATTTATAGGTTTTGAATAATTAGCTTTGACCCATTCTTTTATGAGAGTTACAGAATGAGGGATTTGTATTGTTTCATCTTGTGCCGACTCAGCGAAATCCTGTGCAAGATACAAGATGAGAAGACTGACTGCATAATCGAGGATTTCTGCGTTAAAGAGCTGCTCATTGTGAGAAAGAGCTAGGATCTGGTTTACCTGAATTTCTGCCTGTCTGCCATTGAAAAGTATACTGTATTCAGGAACCATAACTGTGGAATCATTCGTTTCTGCGAGAGAATTCCGGTGCAGATCGAAAGAAGCAGACTGCATTGTTTTTAACTGCGCATTTCTACCGACAAGAAAGTGGACCCAGAAGTAGGAAAGCTCACCATCAGAAGCCTGGAATCCAAAATGTTCTTCACCTGCAGGCAGTATTACGTATTCTCCCGCGTGAACCGAATATTCATTCTTGTTCTGAGCAATATATAATGTTCCTTCTCTTACCAGTATCAGCACATTAACATCAAAACTCCGTCTTTGATGTAAAAAACCGGACTGGCTTTGAAGGATGCCGCAAGTCAGATACTGAAAGGGAGTGTCTGTGTTTGCATAAAAATATCTCATATAAGATATAACCACCTTAATCACGTATTTGTATGTTGATGTAATTACTTTAAAACATGTATTATATATGAGTATATCGTATTAGTACTGGTGTGTCTATTAAGATTTGAACACTAAATCAGCAGAATAGGAGATGGAACAATGTTACAAACAATAAAAACAGAAGAGGTAAGGCTTACCTCTGGCATTTTCAAAGAAAGATATGATCTGAACCGGGAGTATCTGATGAGCCTGAAGAATCAGGGTCTCCTGCAGAATTTTTACCTGGAAGCAGGGGTGATACTGCCTGGACTGCAGGTACTACCTGACCCCGATACTGATGAGCTTCACTGGGGATGGGATGCACCGACCTGCCAGTTAAGAGGACATTTCCTTGGGCACTGGTTGTCCGCAGCAGCTTCTGTGTATGCAACTGAAAAGGATAATGAGCTAAAGGCAAAACTTGACAGTATTATTGATGAACTTTACCGTTGCCAGGTACAGAATGGAGGACAGTGGGCTGGTCCTATTCCAGAAAAATACTTCGAAAAACTTGAAAAAGAGCAGAATATCTGGTCTCCTCAATATGTAATGCATAAACTGATACTTGGTTTAACACATAGCTACATTTTTGAAGGAAATGAAAAAGCCATGCAGATCCTGGATGGTCTTAGCGACTGGTACATCAACTGGACGGATGCGATGCTCATCAGAAATCCACGTGCCATCTATAAGGGCGAAGAATCCGGAATGCTGGAGGTCTGGGCAAAGCTATATGAGATTACCAAAATAGAAAAGTACAGTGTGCTGGCCGACAGGTACAGCAATCCCAAGATATTTCGTGACCTGAAAGAGGATAAAGATGCACTGAGCAATTGCCATACCAATGCCAGCATACCTTGGTCACATGGAGCCGCACAGATGTATAAGAATACAGGAAATGAAATGTGGAAAGATCTTGTGCAGAAATTCTGGAAATGCGCTGTAAATGACAGGGGATATTACTGTACCGGAGGACAAAGCGCAGGAGAATATTGGACTCCGCCGCGCAGAATGGGCCATTATCTGGGAGACAGAAATCAGGAATTCTGTACGGTCTATAATATGGTGCGTACAGCAGCCTTCTTATATGAATGGACAAAGGACACTGTTTATGCCGATTATATCGAGTTGAATCTGTACAATGGTTTCCTGGCACAACAGAACCAGTATACCGGAATGCCGACTTATTTCCTGCCGTTAAAAGCAGGAAGCAACAAAAAGTGGGGCACTCGTCTGCGCGATTTCTGGTGCTGTCATGGCACTATGGTCCAGGCACAGACGCTGTATCCTTCTTTGATCTACTATTACGAGGAAGACAGAATCTATGTGAGCCAGTATATTCCTTCTGAAATGAAAACGATCATCCATAATACGGACGTCCTGATCCAGCAAAGTGTGAATATGAAGTATTATAATGATACTGCTTTTTTTGATGAAAGAGATGACAGTCAGATGTCAAGATGGTCATTGAAATTTACGATCAAAGCACAGAAAAGCGAACGCTTTACTGTGTCCTTTAGAATTCCAATGTGGGTAAGGTCGGCCCCGGCTGTTTCAATCAATAATGAGGTTTTGGATATAGCGGTAACGAAAGAAAACTATGTCAATATTGACAGGGTGTGGGAAAATGATGAGGTACTGCTGTATTTACCTGCACAGCTAGAAATTCAATCTTTGGAAGATACACCAGACACATCAGCAGTCATGGAAGGGCCGATTGTTCTTGCTGGTCTGTGTGACGGGAAGAGCGGGCTCAAACTTCACAACAGACAATTGAATAAGACATTGATTCCGCAATATGAACATACCTATGAAGTGTATCCATGGAAGCAGGGCAGCTACCGAACGACTGGGCAGACTGAAAACTTCTATATGAAACCGCTTTATGATGTAACAGAGGAAGAATATACGGTTTATTTTGAAACGAAATAGTGAGGAGAATTGAGAAAAGCATACATTTAGGGACACTTGGGAGGGTGTCTCTTTTGCTGTCTGAGAAAATGGGTGACTGATTATGTAAACGTTTGGAGTATAGACTGATATTTATGGATATAGTTTGTCTGTTAAACTTGAGCAAATTGATAATAGATATGAAAAAAGTGAATAGATTTTACAATTGTTCTCTAACATAAGCTTAAGATATTCATACAGATTTAGACCATAAACTTTTGCCATCTCTACGA
>QKDK01000299.1 GCA_003252135.1 Clostridia bacterium | reverse complement strand
TTCTTACGCCTTAGCTTTGTGCTGCTTAGCTTTGTGTTGATTTACTTTGTCCCGATAAATTTTTTGCTGCCCATATATGGCTGAAGTGCTTCAGGAATTGCAATGGTGCCATCTGCCATAAGATTATTCTCCAGAAAGGCAATCAGCATACGAGGAGGAGCAACAACAGTATTGTTCAGTGTGTGTGCAAAGTATTTTCCGCTCTCGCCCACAACACGGATCTTTAACCGGCGTGCTTGTGCATCGCCAAGATTGGAACAGCTGCCCACTTCAAAATACTTTTTCTGTCTTGGAGACCAGGCTTCAACATCGATGGATTTAACTTTAAGATCTGCAAGATCACCGGAGCAGCATTCCAGTGTACGAACGGGAATGTCCAGAGTACGGAAAAGATCGACGGTGTTCTGCCAGAGCTTTTCAAACCAGAACATGCTGTCCTCTGGTTTGCAGACAACAATCATTTCCTGCTTCTCAAACTGGTGGATCCGGTATACGCCACGTTCTTCAAGTCCATGTGCACCCTTTTCTTTTCTGAAACAAGGAGAATAGCTTGTCAGCGTATAGGGAAGTGACTCTTCGGGATTTATGGTGTCAATGAACTTGCCGATCATGGAATGCTCACTGGTGCCGATCAGATAGAGATCTTCACCCTCGATCTTATACATCATGGCATCCATTTCTGCAAAGCTCATGACACCTGTAACAACATCACTGCGGATCATGTAGGGCGGGATGCAGTAAGTAAAGCCTCTTTCGATCATAAAATCTCTTGCATAGGAGATTACGGCTGAATGAAGTCTTGCGATATCCCCCATTAAGTAGTAGAAGCCGTTGCCTGCGACCTTTCTTGCACTGTCAAGATCAATACCGGAAAGTCTCTCCATGATTTCTGTATGGTAGGGTATATCAAAGTCCGGAACTACCGGTTCGCCATAGCGCTGTACTTCGACATTTTCACTGTCATCTTTTCCGATCGGTACACTTTTGTCGATGATATTTGGCAGTGTCATCATGATGTGTTTGATCTTTTCCTGAAGCTCTGCCTCTTTTTCCTGCAGCTTTTCAAGGCGTTCAGATTCATCGGTCACCAGCTTCTTCATCTCATCGGCTTCTTCGCGTTTTCCCTGCGCCATAAGGGCACCGATCTGTTTTGAAATCTTATTTCTGTCTGCACGAAGGGCATCTGCCTCCTGCTGTGTCTCGCTGCTGATCTTTGCAAGTTCAATGACTTCATCGACAAGTGCAAGTTTGTTGTCCTGAAATTTGTTTTTTATATTCTGTTTCACGATTTCAGGGTTTTCTCTGACAAATTTTAAATCAAGCATTGTATTTCCTCCTTTTTTTGAATGATGAGGACATAAAAAAACCGTCCCCATAACAATGGGACGGATAAGTTCCGCGTTGCCACCCAAATTGCAATTCTGCACTGAGACCATATCGGTCAGATACAAAATTACCACTCAATCATGGTAGGATAAAGGGTACCGGCCTTCCGGGTTTCCCCGGTGACTCCGAAAGTGGAAAGGTTGTCTTGTGTGACCGGTTCGCACCAAACACCGGCTCTCTGTACACATATAAAACAGCCGAAGCTTTCATCAGCATCAGTTTCATGTTTGCCGGAATCTGATAGTAATCGACCCGGTATCAGCAGACGTGATAATCCGTTGATATTACATGATGTACTGACATTATAAATGCAATGGTAAAAAAAAGCAAGCATTGTTGAAAGAAAGACAATGCCTGCGTTAGTCCGGATACATAAGTAAAAGAAAGAAGCATATCAATACCTACTGGTTATTCTGCTCCCCGAAGCTGTCTTCCTGAGACTGAGTACTGTCTGCCGCTGACTGTGATGCCATCGGCTGAACACCCATTGACTGAAAGTCTGCTGACTGGGTGGATATATCGCTGCCCGCATAAGCATTATTATTCATCTGCTGCTGATCGTAAGGATTCTGCTGCCAGTTGTTATAATAGGATTGCTGATCTGCTGAATAAGGATCCTGCGGCATGGCATAAGCATACTCCATGACCGGCTGCTGCGGTATATGTTCCTCGACAGCCCGAAGACGGGTCATCAAAAAGCCAGAAAATACAACGCATACCAGTATTGCAGCAAGCACGAAGATCAGCATATTGAACAGAAAATCAGGAAGGATCATTTCAACAAAAAGGCCAGATGCATTAATGGCTGCATGAAGAAGGATACTTGCCCAGATTGATTTTAGCCGGATCACAACAAAACCTAAGACGAGCCCGATCAAAAAAGCATAAACACCCTGAACAATATTCAGGTGGTAGATACCAAAGCAAAGAGCCTGAATAATATTAGCAACGGCAAGAGGCATGATCTTTGATAAACTCTTGAACATGATGCCGCGGAACATGCATTCTTCAGCAATTGGAGCCAGGACAACAGTCAGGATTATAGTCACTACAAATCCTCCTCCGACAATAGTATTCATCAGATCCATATATTTATCAAGAATGGATGGGAACAGAGGAAGAATGATATCAAGGGCAAGTGTCATGGATATCTGCACAAGAACACCGACAATCAGCAAGAGGATGATATGCAGAGGTTTCAGAGCATCACGCGTGCGGACATAGACTTGCTTTGAGAATTTTTTATAATACCAGATACCAAAAACAATTACAGTAATACCGATAGCAGCAACGGACACCCATGCAGTAAAGGAAGGGTCTGATGTCATCTTTGTGATCTCATCGGTTATGACTGTGTAGTCTTCAATTCCGTTCAGTCCGGCGTAAAAGCCAATAATAATGGAGATAATGAATATACCTATGATACTCACTGTAAATTGAATGATCAAACCAATTACCATGGGCAAAAGCGCATATAAAAAGCCGCCGAATTTTGAGCTTTTGTTTGTATTCATGTGT
>QKDK01000197.1 GCA_003252135.1 Clostridia bacterium | reverse complement strand
AATAAAAATGAGGGTTCATCTGGGACTGAAGCGCCAGACTTCTTGATTTCATCTCCTGCTGTCTTGTTTCAAGAAGTTCATCCATAGAACTCTTTAAGTCCGCACTCATCTGGTGGAACGCATCATTCAGCTTGTCGAACTCGTTGAACGAAGTTCGCATGGCAGTTTTTTGCAGATGTCCAAGCGTATCGATCTTTGTCTGTCCCATTACATCAAGGATCTGATGGATCGGTCTGGTCAGCCGGTTCGCCATAAAGTAGGAAATCCCGATGGCTAGTAAAAGTATGACCCCGCCGAAAATCAGAACAATGATCTGAAAGCTTCGTATCGGTGCTACAATAGAGGCCTTAGACTGAGCACAGACATAAGTCCAATCGGTATATGTTGATTTTTCAAATGTCACCAGTTCTTCTTCGCCTGTTAATGGATTTTTAAGACTTGCGTCTGAAGCTTCCTCCTTTGCGGGTTTTCCCTGTGCAAGCTCATAATATGCATCATAGAAGCTTTTCTCATCCTCATTCAGCTCGAATGGGTAGACAAGCACGCCTTCCTCATTGAATACGTAGATCTGCATACCGTCAGGGTTCTTTTTTGAATACGAGATGATTTCCTTGAACACTGCTTTGCAGGACTGGATCACTTCTATATATCCTGCCCGTTCCCTGTACTGGTTGTTGTAGGTCCTGTACAGCGAAAAATAATATGGATTCACCCTGGTATTATTCACATAATCATAGGTCTGATATGGCAGACTGATATATTTGTAGCCATCTTCCTCATTTACCTTTTCGATCCATGAAAGCGTAGACAGATCGACAGTCTTCATATCGGTATTGGTTCCGATAGAAATGACTTTTCCGCTGTTATCATAAACACGCATCTGAGGAACCTTGTATTCCACTCCGTTTATGATAACAAAAAGCTCCACCAGTGCCTTGAATTCCTTTAGATCATTAAAATCCAGGTCAAAGTATTCTTTCAGTCTGTCCTGGATCAGATTGCTGTACCCTATATTGATCGATATGTCATCCATGGACTGAATCTCATTTTCAGTTGCCGTGATAAAGCTTCCCGCAAGCTCATGAAATGAGGAAGTCTCTCTGTCCAGCAGTATCTGTGAGATATTCCTGTAAAAAAAGAGAGAGATGCTGGCTGCGGTAATTACTGCAATGATAATGTATGTCAGAAAAAACTGCGTTTTGATATTCAGTTTCTTTCTTTGTCTTTTTTTCACTTTTTCCCTTTCTGCAATATTACAATGCATTTGCTATCACTTTTCTGAAATATATCCGTTCCTACCATAATACCGTCTGGACTCTTTAAAAGCAATAGTACAAACTGCAGAAATTTAAATTATGATAATTGCACCTTAGAAAACGCCCTGTTAATTGTAGATTTTTTTATTCTTCTCCGCTTATTTACGGGATTTTTTGCACATCCATTGTAGTTTTTACCATATTTCAATTCTTATTTTTATATCTTCTGTGAAATAAGTACAAAATCCTGTTGAAAAAGTGCATAGACCCTTTCGATTCTTTTTCATATAATGAAGGAGCGAACAGAAACTTTGTTACAAATCTACATTTTACCATGAGGAGGTAATAAAATGAGAAAAAAGGCTTTTGCATCCGTTCTATCCGTAGCTTTATCAATCATGTTACTGGCAGGCTGCGGTAACAACGCTGGTTCCGGCAGTAATTCGGGCAGCAGCAATTCAGGCAGCAGTTCAGGTGATTCCACAGCAGCTACTGCAACATCTGCACCGACAGACGCAGCAGAGCAGAGTTTTGAAGGGGAGGAACTTAGTATTCTTGTTTCTGCCGGATGGATGGACAACCGCTATGACGCAACTATTGCAAGATTTGAAGAGACCTATGGGGTTACAGTAGATCTTCAGACAATCCCTGCAGACCAGTACAGTGATGTTCTTCAGACAAGACTTGCCGGCGGCACATGTTCAGATATCTTCTGGATTCAGTCAAATCCATTTGCTATCGAATCTGTAATCGTTGACTATGAGAACTACTGCATCGATTTTACCGGAGCTGACTGGATGTCAGTAATTCCGGAAGCCAGACTTTCATCCTGTATGGTAGGCGACACCCTGTACGGACTTCAGTTATGGCACAACTCTCCGGAATATATTATGGTATATAACAAAACCTTATTCACCGAACTCGGAATCACAGAAGTTCCGACAACATATGCAGAACTTCTTGCAGACTGCGGTACTATCGCAGCAGCAGGTATCACACCATGGTTCCTTCCGGGTGCTGACGGCTGGCAGCATCAGCTTTCCTTCTTCCAGATCGGCGGCGTATATGAAGAAGCTACCCCTGGACTGTATGATTCTCTGAATGATAATACTGCTACTTTTGCAGGCAATGCAAAAATGCTTGAAGTACTGAATGAGTTCAAAGAACTTTCAGATCTTGGATACTTTGGAGAAGACTGGATCGGCACAAGCAGCACCAATATGGCAAATGAATTCGGCGACAGAAATGTTGCTATGGCTATGGCTAACTCAAGCTACATTCAGCAGTTAAAAGAAGATACAGGAACAACAGACGAATTCGGTTTATTCCTGCTTCCTCTTGGCGACAACCAGAACTTCCCTACCAACCCTGCAGGTCCTACCATGTTCGGTTACAAGGGAACAGAGCACGAAGATCTTGTTAAAGCATTCTTCAGCTTTGTATGCACAACAGAAAGTCTTCAGGAAATCCTTGATAATTCACCTTCCTATACCAATATCCACGTTAATGATCCAGATGTTGTTCAGCACTGGTTACCTGAAGAAGAAGCATTCATGGCTTCAATCGATGAAAGCAAGATGCTCACACCTGTTCTTCAGACCGGTACAAAATTCACCAACGATTACTGGATGGATTTTGGTGCTGATATGATCGCTTTCTGCCAGGGAACAATCACTGCTGAAGACGTACTTTCCAACATGGATGCAAACAGGGCAATCTCCGCCGCTATTCAGGGCGATCCTGCCTGGAACTAATCAGAATGATCTACGTATGATACGACGTACTTGTTGCAAATCAGGCACTGCTGTATAATGTTACACAGATGGTTCTTTGCAATCCACCCGTCCAAAAGCATATTCGCAGTTCATGCAGGCCCGGGGGAGTTTAAAAGAATTCTCCCGGGCTTTTCATAAAAATATGCAGATGTAAGGAGAACTATGAAAAAGAATAAAATCTACCCCATATGGTTCATCATCGCCCCCCTGATCCTATATATCGTTTTTTTCCTGACACCAAGCTTACTCGGTGTATGGTATTCATTCACCGACTGGAATGTCAGAAGTAAAGGAATCATCAACTTTATCGGAATTGATAACTATATTCAGATCTTCACTTCGAACATCGATTACAGTTCGGGTATTCTGAATACTCTGAAATTTACATTGATTTCCAACATTGTCAAGCTGATACCTGCTCTTTTCCTTGCCATTCTGCTGAAAGAAAAGCTAAAGGGCAAAAACTTTTACCGGACTATTTTTTATCTCCCTTCCATCCTCCCTTTCCTTGTTATCGGTTTGATCTTTAAATCCATTCTCAATTTTAATGACGGGCTTCTGAATGCAGCTTTTGAATTTCTTCATCTCGATTTTATGAAACAAAAATGGCTGTCTGACCTTGGTGTTGTATGGAAGTCTATATATGGTGTGGATGCATGGCGCGGTATCGGTTATGTCATGACCATCTTTTTAGCTGGTCTGAATGCCATTCCATCCTCCTATTACGAAGCAGCATCCATAGACGGTGCGAACTTCTTCCACAAACTCAGATATATCACGCTGCCAATGTTAACCGGCGCGATCACCATAAACCTTGTATTTGGTCTCACCTATGGTCTGAAAGTATTTGATATTGTTTATGTACTCACAAACGGCGGTCCCGGACATGCAACTGAAGTTCTTACTACTTATTCCTACCAGCTGTATGCCAACGGAGCTTACGGTATGGCAACTGCATTGAATACCATTCTATTCCTGATCACGACCGTTCTTGGTGTCATGATCGTGACCTACATGAGCAAACAGGAGGTGCGGAATGACTAAAAAACTGCATCAGAATCAACAGACAAAACATAATCCTGTCTTAAGGCCAACGCAGCATAGAGCAAGAATCATACAGACTCTGTTAAAACAGCTTTTCTGTCTCTTTCTTACGCTCCTTGTCATATCTCCGATTTATCTTGTTTTTATCAACTCCTTTAAAACAAAGGGAGAAGCGGCAAGAATGAGTATTGCACTGCCGACCGAGTGGCATTTTGAGAACTATACCAAGGTCATCGAAGACGGAAAGCTTATTCAGGGCTTCACCAACAGCATGACTTATTCAGTTCTTTCGACAGCAGTTGCTGTATTGCTTTGTGCGATGGCTGCCTATGTAATGTGCAGAAACAGAAGTAAGCTGAATACCATGCTTTATTACTTTACCATCTGCGGTCTGTTCATCCCTGTGAATTTTGTAACTGTTATGAAGGTACTGCAGACTCTCCGCCTTGCAGAGACGAGAGCCGGACTGATCTTAGTGTTTACCAGCAGCATGATCCCCTTTTGCGTATTTACCATTAAGAGCTTTGTATCCTCCGTGCCTGTAGAGCTTGATGAAGCAGCAGTCATTGACGGAGCAGGGCCCCTGCAGCTTTTCTTTGGCATTATCATTCCTTTGTTAAAGCCAATTCTTGCTACTGCATTCATTCTTGAGTTCATGGGCGTGTGGAATGATTTCATAACTCCGTTATACCTGACGAGCAAAAGCAGTATGTGGCCGATGAACCTTGCCGTATATAATTTCTTTGGCAAGAATGCTTCTTACTGGAATCTTGTTTTTGCAGATATTATGCTTACCTGTCTTCCGGTTATCATCATCTACCTGCTTGGACAAAAATATATCATCAGCGGACTCACTTCCGGTGCCGTAAAAGAATAACTTCTTATCAACTTGATGAACGGGGAGGATACCAGCCATGAAGTACTGCTACCAAACAGAAGCCACCCGCTGGGGTGAAGCACTTCCTCTGGGAAACGGTCATATGGGTGCCATGCTATATGGCGGTACAATAACAGATCGCATCGATCTTACAGAAAACACCTATTACAGCGGTGAAAAAAGCAGCCATAATCATCAGCAAGAAAGTGCAAAAGCATTTCAGGCAATGAGAGATGCTGCTTCGAAGGAAAACTTTGATGATGTCGTTATGTACTCCAAAAAATTCATCGGCTGCCGACAGAATTACGGGACAAATCTTCCGGTTGGCTCTCTGTTCATTACACAGATCAGTCATCACGGCGATGTTACAGGATATGAAAGATGCCTGAATTTCCAGCATGGCATCTTTTCCTGTCGCTACTCCGTAAAAAACGAAACAAATCTTCTTTGCCAGTGCAAGAAAAGAGCCGGTCTTTCTCATCCTGATGACCTCTTTTTCTATGAGCTTGAATTTTCAGAACCTGTTTCGCTGCTTTTATCATATGCCGCATATCAAACAGGAAAGAGTCATACCGATGCCGTATGCGCTGTGTCAAAATCAACTTTGGGCGGTATGCTTTCATTTCACGGTCACGCTTATGAATCCATTCATAGTGATGGTACCTGCGGAACACTGCTTGCCGGGGATCTTCTTGTCAGGTCAAGTGGTTCCATACAGCTTGATCATGAAAATTCCACGCTTATAATTGCGGATGCCAGGTATGTAATTCTTTCTCTGTGCATGAAGACCAACTTCCAGAATAAATCAGCTGATGCAGCAGCACTTCATGATAAGAATCGAGCGCACCTGTTAAAGACTTCTGAATTATCGATGCTTTCTCTTTGGGAACATCATTCTAATGATATATCGTCCTTTATGAATCGCACCAGATTAACAATTCCTGATGCGCCTGCCGCTGCACTTTTATATCAATACGGCCGTTACCTTCTTCTATGCAGCTCCAGAGAGGATTCTCTGCTCCCTGCGCATCTTCAGGGCATCTGGAATGACTCGGTCGCCTGCAGAATCGGCTGGACCTGTGATATGCACCTTGATATCAATACACAGATGAACTACTGGCCGGCTGATCTTACCGCATTGCCGGAAACTCTTTTGCCGCTGCTGCAGTGGATCAGGAACGAGCTTGTACCATCCGGTCGTCAGACTGCAGATATTAATTACGGTTATCCTGGCTGGGTCGCCGAACTTGTCTCTAATGCCTTTGGTTATTCAGCTCCTTACTGGGCAACACCTATCTCCCCTTGTCCGACCGGCGGAATCTGGATACTGACGCATGTTTTTGAGCATTACCGCTTTCATCCCGATCGCAAATATCTCCAGAATATTGCTTACCCGCTGATTCGTGAGTCGCTGCTGTTCTTCCAGTCCTATCTTTTTGAGAAACCGGACAATACGCTGACCTGCGGTCCCTCCATTTCTCCTGAAAATGCTTTTATTAAGGATGAAAAAGTATATCATATCAGCAATGGCTGTACCTATGAGATACTGATGATCCGCGAATTATGCCTGATTTTTTTGGAGGCTTATCATACTCTTTCTTCCTTTTCCGAAACAGACATGCATCCGGACGCCCTGCTTGCCAAGCAGGCTCAGGATATTCTGTTACGGCTGCTGCCTTACAGGGTCATGGCGGATCATACGCTGGCGGAATGGGACCACGATTATCCTGCGTCCGATCCATGGCACAGACATACCAGCCATCTGCTCGGCTTATATCCCTTCTCTCAGATCACCCCTGAACACACTCCGGTTCTGGCTGAGGCAGCCAGACAAAGCATTCTGAAAAGGACAACTCCGGAAGCAGCTTTTGAAGATACGGGCTGGGCACGTTCCATGCTGCTGCTTTACGCCGCACGTCTGCATGACGGTACTATGACGCTCCACCATGTCAATGCCATGCTGAACAACCTGTCTGAAGTCAATCATTTTATTATGCATCCTCCGACCAGAGGAACAGAAACAACAGAAGGCGTTTATGAGCTGGACGGAAATACAGGGTTTACCAGCGGGATAGCTGAAATGCTCCTGCAAAGCCATTACCTGGCACCGCCATCAGCTTCTTGTACTGCAGCTCATGCAAATATTCCTGCCCTGCAGATTCTACCCGCTATTCCGGCTGAATGGAAAAAGGGCAGCGTGAACGGTCTTCGTGCCCGCGGCGGCATCACGGCAGATATTACCTGGAACCCTGATAATCATGTCTGGCTGAATCTGCTGGCAGATCAGGATACTTTGTGCAGAATTATCTATAGAGAGAAAGAAATCACGATATCCCTGCAGGGAGGTATACCGATCACAAAAGAACTCTGAATTACTTATCAATAGCGATTATCAAATACTCTTGTTGTCTTCTTCTCACTGCGCGGAAGATCACCCATGGAAACGACCATGATATTCGCATCAATACCGATGCTGTTCTTGAATGCTTCCTTCAGATTTTCTTCTAATGCAGATTTATTAAAGCCGTCTTCCTGTTCAACAAACAAGGTAAGAATGTCTTTGCCGTCCAGATGATCGATCATGACCTGATATTCACTTGATGCCCCTTCGATCTTTGTGAGCATTTCATCAATCTGACTCGGGAAGATATTGACACCTTTCACTTTTACCATGTCATCAGTCCGTCCAAGTATGGTATCGATTCTTGGATACTTGCACCCGCATGCACAGTCACCAGGAATGAACCTGGTAAGGTCATGTGTCCTGTATCTGATCAGCGGTGCTCCCTGCTTTTTCAGTGTTGTTATTACAAGTTCACCGATTTCTCCATCCTGAACGGTCTCTCCAGTCTTTGGGTTGACAATTTCAAAATACAGATAATCATCCCAGATGTGCATTCCACAGTCCTCGTCGCAGCTGATTCCAATGCCGGGGCCATAAATTTCTGTCAGTCCGTAGATATCATATAGCTGTACTCCAAGCTCTGATGCTATTCTCTGTCTCATCTTTTCACCCCAGCGCTCTGAACCGATGACACCCTTTTTCAGTGAGATCTTATCTCCTATTCCTCTCTTTGCTATCTCCTCTGCAAGAAGCAGGGCATAGGAAGATGTCGCACAAAGCACTGTCGATTTCAGATCCATCATCATCTGCAGCTGTTTATTGGTGTTACCGGGGCCCATCGGAACTACCATCGCCCCAAGCTTTTCTGCACCGGCCTGAAATCCGATACCGGCTGTCCAAAGTCCGTAGCCCGGTGTGATGTGCACCCTGTCAAGCGGTGTGACACCGGCCGTTTGGTAACAGCGTTCAAACATTACGGCCCAGTCCTCCACATCCTGTCTTGTATAAGGTATAATGACCGGTGTACCGGTAGTACCGGATGACGAATGAATACGTACGACCTCTTCTTCAGGAACCGCCTGAAGGCCAAGGGGGTAAGCATCACGCAGATCACCCTTCCAGGTGAACGGCAGCTTCTTAAAATCTTCCTCGGACAAAATCAGGTCAAGATCAATTGTTTCAAATTTTCTGGAATAGAAATCACTTTTTTCTTTTAATGTTTTGAACTGTTCCTTGATTGCTTTTAACTGATAGTCATTCATTTTCATTGCGTCTCTTTCCCCCTCTTTGGAATAGAACTCTTCCTTCATCTACATGCAGGCTTCAAATGCTTTCATATTCATTTCAAGATATTTTTCCGGCACCCTTGCCCTGATGGCATCTTTCATTTCTTCGACAGTAAGCTCAAGAACACCAGTCACTGCTGCTGCACCAAGCAAAGCTATATTCAATGCTTTTGGAGATCCGCATGTCCGGCAGACCTCATCTCCATTAATAATTCTCAGATTAAATACCTTGCCTTTAAGAAAATCAAGCATCTTTTCCGCAGTATACTCGCTGCCGTCAAGACTTGAAGTGACTGGCATGATAGCTTTATCATTCACGATCATAAATCCGCCTTCCTTCAGATAAGGAAGACAGCGAACTGCTTCTGCTGGTTCAAATGCGATGATCACATCGGCACTTCCAAGCGGAATCAGAGATGAATGTATCTCCTCCCCTGTTCTTACATGGCTCACTACACAGCCGCCTCGCTGTGCCATTCCTATGGTTTCGGCAGTTCTGACCTCCATGCCCTTTTGCATCGCTGCATAGGCAATCAGCCGTGATGCAAGGACGGTTCCCTGTCCGCCTACACCGCATAACAAACAATTCATACTCATCCTACGCTCCTCCCTTGATTGCTTTCGTCGGACATACCTGAGCACAGACCGAGCAGCCGTAACAAAGAGACGGTTCAATCACAGCCTTGTTGTTCTCCATATGCATAGCCGGACATCCAAGCTCTCTGATGCATTTCTTACAGCCAATGCATACGTCTTCCAAAACACGATATACAGGAGACGGTGCAGTAACTGCAATGCAGGGCGATTTGAAAATAACAGCATTGACACCGGTTTTTCCGGATGCTTCTCTGACAGCCTTGGCAGCACTCTTTAGGTCGAGCGGATCTGCAGTCACAACACTCTTCACACCAACGGCGAGCAATGTTTTTTCTATGCTGATTTTCTCGGCTACGGCACCCATCATGGTCTTTCCCGTACCGGGATGCGGCTGATGACCTGTCATAGCTGTCGTTGCATTGTCCAGTATGATCAGGACTATATCTGTTTTGTTGTAAACAGCATTCACAACACCTGTTATCCCGGAAGCAAAAAATGTAGAGTCTCCTATAAATGAAAAATTAACAGCATCCGGTTCAATACGGTGCAGCCCCTGTGCGATCGTTACGTCAGCTCCCATGCAAAGACAGGTATCTACCATGTCGAGCGGCTTTGCATTTCCAAGAGTATAACATCCGATATCTCCTGAAAATACAGCTTTCCTGCCCTTCATTGCAGTTTTCACTGCGTAAAATGATACCCTGTGCGGACAGCCTGCGCAAAGAACAGGCGGACGGACCGGCAGTTCAGGCAGCTGATACAGCTGTGTTTTCGGCATAACTCTTCCAAACATCTGTGCCAGTGAAATACCGACAGATTCCACGCTGTTCTCTCCCGCATTTTTCACATCACCAGTCAGCTTCCCATGTATTTCGACCGCCAGGTGATGCTTCCCGCATAAGGTCAGGAGCTCACGTTCTATCACAGGATCAAGTTCCTCTACCACAATGACTTTTTCAAGGCCCGAAAGGAATTCAAGTGCCAGCTGTTCCGGAAACGGATGTGCTGTTGCGATCTTTAAGACCGACGGAATATCTTCTCCATATGAACTGAGCACTTCTCTGACATACGCGTAACTTGCACCACCGGTTGCAATCCCGATTTTTGCCCGATCGGGATTTCCGGTCATGTTTCTTGCAAGATCTATACAGTTAAAACGGTACGATGAGAGCTCTGCCTTCATCGCTTCGTTTCTTTCTTCTATTTTAATATGATTCTGATAGGACAGTTTCGGAAATATGACCCATTTTGATGAGTCTTTAATAAAACCTTCCGGTTTCTTCTGCCCTGCTGGCTCTGTCATGGTCACAGATGCGCAGCTGTGATTCACACGTGTGACCGGACGGAAAATAACAGGCGTATGGTATTTTTCAGAATATTCAAATGCATCCTGTATCATAAGGTATGCTTCTTCCGGCGATGACGGATCAAAGACCGGAAGCTTTGCAAACTGAGCAAAATGTCTGGTATCCTGCTCTGTCTGTGAAGAAATCGGTCCCGGATCGTCTGCTGTAACTACGACCATGCCACCTTTAATCCCGACATAAGCAAGACTCATAAGCGGATCTGCCGCAACATTCAATCCCACCTGTTTCATGGTGACCATGGTTCGTGCTCCCGCATAGGAGGCACCTGCAGCGACTTCTAAAGCTGCCTTTTCATTTACTGACCATTCAACATAGATCGATCCGTCATTTTCTCTTGCCACCGTTTCCAGTATTTCGGTAGAAGGTGTGCCGGGATACCCGGTAACAAGATGCACTCCTGCATGGATCGCACCGATGCCAATGGCCTCATTTCCCATTAAAAAGCGTTTATTCAAGACTATTCCTCCTGACTCTGTCACAAAAATTCGTTCACTTTTAAAAAGATAACACATTCGGTAAATGAATGCAACGTAAGCTGACCAGATTAACGTGTTCACTGCAAAAAAATACCCTTTCCATACATGAAAGAAAGGGTATTTCTCATAATCAGGAATAAAATATATCAGTCAACATAATCGTTAATAACCAGTATAAAAACCTCCACCATCAATGGATCGAACTGTGTGCCGGAGCATCTGCGTATCTCATTCTCGGCATCGTCTCTTGTTACAGCTTTACTGTATGGTCTGTCATTCGTCATGGCATCAAAGGTATCGACAATCGCAAGAATACGGCATTCAATCGGTATTTCATCCCCGGCTATTCCAAGCGGATACCCTTTACCGTCATATCTCTCATGATGTCTCAGTATCAGAGGAGCTATATCCTTTAAATCGGTGGATTCCAATGCGATCCTTTCTCCGATGGCGGGGTGCGTCCTCATGATCTTCCATTCGTCATCTGTCAGTTTTGCCGGTTTTTTCAATATGTTATCAGGAATTCCGATCTTTCCTATATCATGGAATTTTGTCAGAAGTGCCAGTCTGTCCACCTGATCCTGACGCAGCAGCAGGATCTCTCCCATAAAGACTGCCAGTCTTTCCATTCTGGCCACGTGACCTTCCGAAACAAAATCTTTTGCCTCCAGCGCTCTCATAAATGTTTTTACAAAAGTGCTGTGTGTGCTTTCTTTCTTGAGCAGTTTATTCTGGTACATATTGTTATCGGCTTCCTGAAACATATATTCTACATTCACCGTACCTTTTTCCAGAAACGCATACCCGTACGAAAGCGACAAGACCCAGTCCTTACCTCTGCTGTTATACTGTTTCACTTTCTGATTCATCCGGCTGAGCAGTACTTCAACCTGACTTTCTTCGATACCTTCCAGTATAATGCCAAATTCATCGCCGCCGATTCTTGCAACGTGACCGATCTCTGAAAAAATCCTGTTTATGATACTGACAGCATCTACGATGATCTTATCGCCAAAAAAATGCCCCAGCGTATCATTGATGAATTTCAGACCATTAATATCAATAGACAGAACTGTTAGCTTTTCTACATATCTCTGGTCATACTTCTTCATGGTCTGTTCAAAGCTTCTTCTGTTATAGATGCTGGTCAGGCTGTCTCGCTCTGCCAGCATTCGGAGCTGTTTTTCAAGATGGATGCGTTCTGTCATATTTCTTACCATGATCAGTACTTCACCCGTTTCAGATTTTTGAAATCTTGCTTCAAAATACTGCACTACGGAATCCTCAGACAGCTGAAAGTCAATCGTTATCAGCGTTCCTTCCCGCAGAGCTCTTGTGACTCCCTTATTCATAATGTCCATTATATTCGCATTGTATAATATTGCCTGAATCATCCTGTCATTCGAAGGTGAGTAAAATGCAAATGGTGTGATGTCTCCATTGGCATTTCCGACAAATAAAAGGTCAGGCATGGTCGAAATCAATGCCCGGTTTCTGGCATTGACCTGTTCCAGATCATTTATTTTTTCGAGCAGTTCAGGATAGTAATTTTTACGGAATGATTCTTCCCCCAAGCCGATAATGGACTCTCTGCTAGGTGATTTCTTATCCTTGTTGTCGTAAGATCTTTCCATAAATTGCTTTCACCTCATCTTTTGTCAGTATCTCAGGATTTGTCACCATGCAGGGATCGAGCAATGCGCCATCTGTAAGCTTATCTAAAATATCATCACTCAGCCATTCAACACTGGTGAAATTATTAATACCGACTGCTTCCCTCAGGTGCCTGATTCTATCCACCAGCAGCTGTCTGATCTCTTCTCCTTCTTCCTCAATCCCCATAATTCTTGCAATTTTCGTGTAACGTTCCGGAGATGCATTAAAATTCACCTCAATGACCTGTTCCAGCAGCATACTGTTGCATTCTCCATGCGGCAGGTCGAGCAGTCCGCCAAGGCTGTGCGACATTGCATGAACAGCACCAAGACTCGCATTGGAAAATGCAAGCCCAGCCCCAAGAGAACCAAGCATCATCTGATACATGGTCTCTACACTCCTGTCCGGTTTTATAGCTTCTTCAATAGAATGATAGATCAGACGAATTGCTTCCATTGCGTGAATGTCTGTTAAAGGAGAATTGGCATTGGAAACATAAGCCTCTATCGCATGCGTCAATGCATCCATGCCTGTACATGCTGTAAGATAGGGATCCATGGTCATTAATGGTATTGGATCGATCAATGCAAGTTCAGGAACTACTTTTTTACTGATTATTGCCTTTTTTACCTGATTCTCAGTATCACAAATGATAGCGAACTGAGATACATCGGCAGACGCACCTGAAGTCGAAGGGATGCAGATGAGCGGCGGTCCGGGGAGCTTGATCTCGTCAACGCCTTCATAATCCAATATGTTTCCGCCATTCACCGCTACAATGCCGATCCCTTTTGCGCAATCGATCGGACTGCCTCCGCCGACTGCGATCAGCAGATCGCACTTCTTTGCGCGAAAAAGCTTTGCACCTTCCATGACCTCATAATCCCTCGGATTCGAAGTCACCTTATCATAAATTATGATATCACTGATATATCTTTGTATTTCATGTAAAATATCCTGGAACCAGGGCATCTGATGGATATTCGTATCTGTGACGATCATCGGTCTGCTGGTCGCAAAATGTGTTATATATCTTCCGATCATCAGTCTTGCGTCAATTCCGGTAATTATCTCCGGTGCAACAAATTTTCTAAGTTCAGTTGTCATATCCGTAATTACCTCCAATTCTATAGTCTTTATAGCTTCAGTTTACTCAATAGTTCTGTGTTTGTCAACATCAACTCGTTTTCTTTCATTTATGAATACCCGCTTCGCTTTTTAGCTATTTTGATTGTTTTGTATATTGTTTGCAATATATGTACGATTCGAATCCACCCATGCAGACTGTGCATAACTTATAAAATTAACCAGAAAAGGGAGCCCCCTCGTACTTTCCAGACGGGTCTCCCTTTTCATATTATGCTTCTATTGAAGCCCTGTTGATCCAATTCCTCCGCGATCAGAGCCGCCAAGAGTCTCTGAAATTTCAAAAACTATCTGCGGCTGATTCTTTTGAATACGGAACTGACATATTCTGTCATTCACATTGATTTCTGTATCTCGCATGGCAAGAGCCGGCATCATGTAGATATCATTATCGCCGGAATAGCTGTTATCAATAACTCCCATGGAGTTCGTCTGCAAAATTCCAAAATTCTTAAATGTAGAGCTTCTTGGCACAATAACTGCTTCATAACCTTTTGGCAGCTTCATCGATATGCCAAGGCTGATCAGTCTGAATTCACCGGCTTCCATGACAACATGTTCCGCCGCTCTAAGATCGATCCAGTCAGATTTTCCGTCAATATATCGTAACCTTTCGATTTCATCCGAATGATATTTTATTGTAATCTGTGCCTTTTCCATTCTAGATCTCCTTTAAAAATGCAGCATATCCATTCTTTGTTTCATAGACATCGACCTTGCTTGCGACTTCCCATGGTGCATGCATGTTGTGCAGAGCTACGCCGCAGTCAACGACCTGCATATTGTAATTTGCCATAATGTAAGCAATGGTGCCTCCGCCGCCCTGATCGACCTTGCCAAGCTCTGCAGACTGGTAGCTGACACTGTGTTTTTCCATGATGGCACGGAGCTTTGCCAGAAATTCTGGATTGGCATCGTTTGAACCGCCTTTTCCGCGGGAACCGGTATATTTGTTGAAAACAATTCCTTTTCCAAAATAAGCAGTGTTTTTCTTTTCCATTACCGATGGGAAATTCGGATCAAAAGCTGCACTGACATCCGAACTGAGCATATGAGAATTTGACATTGCTCTTCTGACCTTCAGCTCCGAATAATCACCCATCCTGTCAAGAAGCTCTGCTACCGCATTTTCAAAGAATTTTGAATGCATACCGGTTGCTCCAACACTTCCGATCTCTTCTTTATCGACTAGTATGCAGACTGCTGTCCTGTCTGTTTCTGTAAGCTCAAACAGAGCGCTTGCTGATGTATATGCACAGATTCTGTCATCGTGCCCATATCCCATGATCATGCTCCTGTCAAGGCCATAGTCTCTTGCTTTACCGGCAGGAACTACCTCGAATTCTGCAGAAAAGAAATCATCTTCTTCAAAGTCATACTTTTCTTTCAGTAATCTGGCAACATTTGCTTTTACAGCTTCCTTTTCTTCTTTATCCAGCGGAATGCTGCCGCAAAGCACGTTCAGATCTTCACCCTCGATTACCTTGGAAGCCTTCTTCTCCATTTGATCTGCTGAAAGATGGATCAAAAGATCAGAAATTCCGATGACAGGATCATTATCATCTTCTCCGATGACTACATTGACAAGAGTGCCGTCTTTTTTTGCTGCCACACCATGAATGGCAAGCGGAATCGCTACCCACTGGTACTTTTTCACGCCGCCGTAATAATGTGTCTCCAGCATCGCAAGCTCTGTGTCCTCATATAAAGGATTCTGTTTCAGGTCAAGACGCGGTGAATCGATGTGTGCACCAAGAATCTTCATACCTTTTTCAAGAGGCTCACTGCCTACGTGGAACAAAGCAACAGCTTTCCCCATATTGTTAACATACAGCTTGTCTCCTGCCTTTGCTTTCTTTACAGAGTAAAGATCCTTATAACCGGAAGCTTTGGCCATTCTGATGATTTCTTCTGCGCATTCTCTTTCAGTTTTGCATTCTGACAAAAACTTTTTATAGCCCTCACAATATTGAAATACCTTCTCCGTACCTTCCTTTGTATATTTCAGCCATGCATTTTTATTGCTGTTTTCCTGCTTTTCCTTTTTCTTCCCTGGCATAAATAAGTATCCTCCTGACTTGACTTTCATTAATTCCAGATCACTAATGACCTGTTAAAGCTTTCTGAATATTTCTATTATACCTTACCAAAGATGATTTCTCAACACCTGTCTGTGGTCACTCCATGGAATATATCAACAAATTTATACAGCCAAAATGGTCTTTCTGCCTATGAACGAAACATAAAAATACGATTTTTCTGCCATATAAGATATTCCTGTGCAAAAAGATCATTGCTGTCTTCATATAGAATTTCATATCATAATATGGTAGGATTTTACTATCCAAATTCCATGTATCTGTTCGGATACAGAACAGTTAACATGCTAATTAAAATTATAAAAGGAGTTTTCGTATGAATCAAACACAGGCCGTACAGGATCTGCTCCATCTGTTTCCCATGGAAAAACAAAAAGCTCTGGCAGATATTATCAGTCAGAAAAAATTGCCATCTCTGCACAGCGAATGCATTATCTCTTCCTATCTTGACCCAAAGCTTCATCCAGACAGAGTGCATGCGATTTTTTCCTATTGCTTTCCTGAACTTGGAAGGATAGCACCATCAAATGACTGCAATGGTTCATACCATCTTTTCACTCATAAAGGACTGCTGGAGTGTTATCTGAAGCATATCAATCATTGCACCTGCACAGCTGCAGAGACCATGGCTGCTCTTGAATACCAGAAATTCAGAGATGATTATTCCTTTGATAATCCCCTTCTTCTTTTATTCCTTCCATCTGGTCAGACATCTTATCCCTTTGTTTCTTCTGAACACGCGTATGCTGTCTGCCTTCTGCATGCAGCTGCCAAAAGTCTTCTTGATCGCATCGGTTATCTTCACTTTATGGAACATCGTTTCAAAAAACCTGAAAAAGTCAGGGTTCATCTTTCAATCGCAGATACCAGTGCATGCTGCCGCATGATTCTCGGATCGCCGGGCATACTACAGCACGATTCTTTTGCTGCTTTTCTTTGTGCTTATCAGAATATAAATCTAAATGAACAGGATTTTAAAGCAATGCCCGAAGCTTTTTCTCTTCTTAAAGAAGAGCTTTTGTCCATGACATCGGATCAGGACATCCTGTGTCAGTATCTGAGAGAAGAATATCAGCATATGCGTTCCAGCGAAGAATATGCGATATCACTTTCAAAAGGCCTGGCCAGAGGCAGAGCAGATTCTATACTGACGCTGCTCTCATCCTTTGGTCCAATCCCCGATGCCCTTTCTGCCGCAATACAGGAAGAAAGCAACCTTCCCATGCTCAGCCGCTGGCTGAAGCTATGTGTATCGGTTGCTTCCCTTCAGGAGTTCATAGAGGAGATGTAAGTCTCCTCTGTATTTTAAAAGTTTATAGCAAAGCTGGTAATTTCCTTTGTATTTTAGGATTCCCTAGCGTCAAAAGTGTACTTATACAATAAATATACGCTTAATGCAAAGAGTTAACTTATTTGCTCTTCAGTCGTTCCATGGCTTCTTTGGTAGCATCAGCATCTCCAAATGCAGTCAGACGGAAGTACCCTTCTCCATTCCTGCCAAAACCGCTTCCCGGTGTCCCGACTATATTCTTCTCCTCCAGAAGATAATCAAAATACTCCCAGGAGGTCATACCTTCTTGTACCTTGATCCATACATACGGTGAATTAACACCGCCAACGAACCAGATTCCAAGTTCTTTCATTGTTTCAGTGATTACTTTTGCATTCTTTTGATAATACACAGTCGCAGCCTTGATCTGTTCGCGGCCTTCCTTTGTAAACACAGCTTCAGCACCACGTTGAACAATATAGGATACACCGTTGAATTTTGTTGTCTGTCTTCTGAGCCATAGCTTGTTCAGCACAGTACCTTCTCTTTTCAGTTCCATGGGAACCACAGTATAACCGCATCTTGTTCCGGTAAATCCGGCTGTTTTTGAAAAAGAGCAAAATTCTATTGCACATTGTCTGGCACCTTCAATTTCAAAGATACTTCTTGGAAGCCCATTTTCTGTTATAAAGGCTTCATATGCCGCATCAAACAGAATAACAGCATCATTTTTCAAAGCATAGGCAACCCATTCTTCCAGCTGTTCTTTTGAATATACAGCCCCTGTTGGATTATTCGGTGAGCACATATAGATAAGATCAGCCTTCACGGTCGGATCCGGCATAGGCAGGAAGCCATTCTCTTCATTCGCATCCATATAAACTATGGTCCTTCCATCCATTATGTTGGTGTCAAGATATACCGGATATACAGGGTTGGGGATAAGAACAACGTTATCTCTGGAAAAAATGTCAAGTATATTGCCAAGATCACTTTTGGCTCCGTCCGAAATAAAGATCTCATCTGCTTCCAGGGATACAGCAAACTCTTTATAATATGACTGAATAGCTGTCTTTAAAAATTCATATCCCTGTTCTGGTCCATACCCATGGAAATTTGCTTTTGTACCCTGCTCTTCTGATGCTTTTTTCATGGCCTCTACTGAAGCGCTGCAAAGCGGTATCGTAACATCGCCAATGCCAAGACGAATGATTTTTTTATCCGGATTTTTTTCAGCGTATGCCTTCACTTTTTTTGCAATGGTCGAAAACAGATAGCTGTCTTCCAGGGCAAGATAGTTTTTATTAATTTTCATACTTTCCTCCATTCCTTCGCACCTTTACGCGCATATCAAGTTTGAATGAGAAGCCACGCGTGAGGTACAAACTTGTAAGTCTCTAATTTCTGCAACTGACTTCAATTTATTTCTGCCTGATTTGCTTGATCAGGATTCTTTCTTTTTTAATGCTGAGCTTACAAGACCAAGGAATAAAGGATGTGCACGGTTTGGTCTGCTCTTGAACTCAGGATGGAACTGAACACCGACAAAGAAATCATTTTCCGGTACTTCTACAGTTTCAACGATACGGTCATCCGGTGAGGTTCCGCTGATCACAAGTCCTTTTTCTATCATCAGATCTCTGTAATTGTTATTAAATTCATAACGATGACGATGTCTTTCGTTGATCATGTCCTTTTGGTAGCATTTTCTCATCATGGTGTTATCTGCAACTTTACAAGGGTAGCTGCCAAGTCTCATGGTACCGCCCTTTGCAATCTCTTCATTCTGATCAGGCATAAAGTCGATGACCTTATTTGGTGTTTCATTATCAAATTCACCTGAATTGGCATCCTTCATACCGCATACAGAACGTGCAAACTCGATAACTGCAATCTGCATGCCAAGACAGATACCGAGGAATGGAACATTATTTTTTCTTGCATAGCCTGCAGCAAGAATCTTACCTTCGATTCCTCTGTTTCCAAAGCCTCCCGGTATCAGAATACCATCACTGCCCTTTAATGTTTCATCAACATTTTCTTCTGTAATACCTTCTGAGTCTGTCCAGATGATCTTGATCTTCGAGCCGCACTCATATCCGGCATGATTTAAAGCTTCTGCTACAGAAAGATATGCATCATGAAGCTGCACATATTTACCGACAAGCGCAATGGTAACTGTTTTGTTCCTGCTCTTGATTCTTTCCACCATGGCAGTCCATTCTGTAAGATCAGCTACTCTGTCCTCGATTTCAAGCTCTCTGCAGACAATATCAGAAAAATTATTCTTCTCCAGCATGAGCGGTGCTTCATACAGTGTGGGAATTGTTATATTCTCTATAACACAGTCAGGTTTTACATTACAGAATAGTGAGATCTTCTTTCGGATCGATTCATTCACAGGGTGATCGCTTCTCATGACAATGATATTCGGTGTTATCCCCATGGACTGAAGCTCTCTTACAGAGTGCTGTGTCGGCTTGGACTTATGTTCTCCTGAAGCTTCCAGGTAAGGCACCAGTGTTACATGGATAAATAAACAGTTCTTGCTTCCGACTTCATGAGACACCTGTCGTATAGCCTCCAGAAAAGGCTGACTCTCAATATCTCCGGTTGTTCCGCCGATTTCAGTAATGACAATATCAGCGTTTGCTTTATTTCCGACATTATATATAAACCCTTTTATCTCATTTGTAATATGAGGAATGACCTGTATTGTTTCTCCCAGGTACTCACCTCTTCTTTCTTTATTTAAAACATTCCAGTATACTTTTCCAGTTGTAAGATTTGAAAATTTATTCAGATCCTCGTCAATAAATCTTTCATAGTGACCAAGATCAAGATCTGTCTCTGCCCCATCGTCTGTTACGAACACTTCTCCGTGCTGGTAAGGACTCATGGTTCCCGGATCCACATTGATATAGGGATCGAGCTTTTGCGCGGCTACCTTGAACCCACGCGCCTTCAGTAATCTTCCAAGAGATGCAGCGGTAATACCCTTTCCTAACCCTGATACAACACCACCTGTAACGAATATATACTTCGTCATTGTTTTTATCCTCCATTCTGCCCTAATATTAATTTTGAATTTAATTTTTTAAAATAAAATACCACAGCAGAAATTTACCTTTTAAAATATCTATACTGTCATGACACTATTTTCATATTATCATGACAGTATTCATTTTTAACATATGGTACAATTTCTGCTGAACTTGTATTTTTAATTAACTGCTGAACTTGTATTTTTATTAACTGCTGAACTTGTATTTTTATTTACATGAATAATAACTGCTTCAATCTTTTATTTTTTATACCACTACAATACCTTCGTAGACTTTTTCTGCATCTCCGGAAAGGATTACCCCTTCATCCGTATAGGTAACATAAAGATCTCCGCCTGGCAGCATAACTTTGATCGGTTTATCGCTCTTGCAATATCCATTCAGGATTGCAGCAACTGCTCCTGCACATGCACCTGTTCCGCATGCTTTTGTTTCGCCGTTTCCTCTTTCCCATACGCGCATCTTTATGGTATGAGCGCTGACTAATTCAACGAACTCTGCATTGACACGTTCCGGGAACAGCTTGTCATGCTCAAACATCGGTCCGATTACACCAAGATCCAGACTGTCCACCGCATCTGTGAATACGACACAATGAGGATTGCCCATGGATACACAGGATATCTTGTAATCAACACCACCAATACTGTAATCCTGATTCATGATCATTTTCTCAGTATCTTTGGTCTTCATGCTTTTAGGAAGTGCTACTGGAATTTCAGCAGGTGTAAGAACGGCCTTGCCCATCTCACTTTCCACCTTATAGACCATGCTGTTCTTGGTATAAAGCTTGCATTGCTTTACACCGCTCTTTGTTTCAATGTTCACAAGCTTATTCCTGACAATCCCTTTATCATAAAGGAATTTAGCCACGCAGCGGATCGGATTGCCAGCCATCTGTCCTTCACTTCCATCCATGTTGAACATACGCATCTTTGCATCAGCGATCTCCGACTTCTCAATGAGTATGACTCCATCACCGCCGATGCCTTTGTGGCGCTCTGGTAATGTTACAGACAGGAATTCAGGGGAAGCAATCTCTTTATCCATACAGTCAATATATATATAGTCATTGGAACAGGTCTGCATCTTGGCAAACTTCAGCTTCAATCTTTCACTGTCAAGATGATTTATATCAATTACCTCAGAATTTAATAAAGTGAAATTACTCAGCAGGCTGTCTACCAATGCATTGGCGGTGTCTGGTGAAGTCAGGCATGGAATGCCAAGACGGCAGGCTTTTCTTCTTAACTTAACACTGTCTCTTGCAGGATTACGTCCCTTGGCCGAAGTGGAGAGAAGGTATTTTATCTTTCCGCTCTCTAACAGCTGCATGGTGTTCATAGCCGGTTTATCACTATTTTCTGTTTCTTCGTTTTGTTCTATCTGTTCTGTAACAAGTAATTCACCATTCTCTGCTTCCCATTCATGGAGCTTTGCCACAGTTTCTACTTCGAGTCCGCTCTTTCTCAAAACTTTTGCAGTGCCTCTGGTTGCATATAACGTAAAGCCAAGCTTCTCGAACTTTCTTGCCACATCAACGATTTCAACCTTATCGCTTCCACGGACAGTGATCAGAACCCCGCCGCTCTTCTCCATCTTGCTGCCGGATGCAACAATACCCTTGTAAAGAGCTTCCTGGAAGCTGCGTCCCAGACCAAGTACTTCGCCGGTTGATTTCATTTCCGGCCCGAGCTGTGTATCTACGTCTGTCAGTTTTTCAAAAGAAAAGACCGGAACCTTTACTGCTGTATAGGGAGAAATCGGATACAGACCTGTACCATATCCCATATTAACTAATTTTTCGCCAAGACTTGCTCTGGTTGCCAGATCACACATAGGAACGCCGGTGACCTTGCTGAGATATGGAACAGTACGTGATGCCCTTGGATTCACTTCTATTACGTAGAGTTCCTTGTCCATTACAATATACTGAAGGTTGATCAGTCCAATCCCTTTCAGACCTTTACAGATCTTTTCAGTTGTCTTTAAGATCAGTTCACGTATTTCATCATCAATATGAGGGCCCGGATATACGGCAATACTGTCACCTGAGTGAATTCCTGTTCTTTCAATATGCTCCATGATACCAGGAATCAGTATATTCTCTCCGTCACAGATCGCATCAACTTCAACTTCCATACCGCTCAGATATTTATCGATCAATACAGGATTATCCTGTTTCTGGCGCAGGATTACTTCCATATACTCTTTTACATCTGCTTCTTCATAGGCAATGATCATATTCTGACCGCCAAGTACATAGGATGGGCGAATCAGAACCGGATAAGTAAGTCTTGCGGCAACCTCAAGAGCTTCTTCTGTTGTCATAACAGTCGATCCCTGCGGACGACTGATATTCAGACTTTCAAGCAATGCCTCAAATCTTGCTCTGTCTTCTGCCATGTCAATACCGTCTGCCGATGTACCAATAATGTGAACCCCGTTGGCTGCCAGATGATTCGTCAGCTTGATTGCTGTCTGACCGCCGAATGCTACCACAACACCGAATGGTTTCTCAATTTCAATGATATTCATGACATCTTCTGCATGAAGCGGTTCAAAATACAGTCTGTCTGCTGTGTCGAAATCTGTTGAAACAGTTTCCGGATTGTTATTGATAATGATAACTTCATATCCGATTTCCTGTAAGGCCATAACACAGTGAACACATGCGTAATCAAATTCAATACCCTGACCGATTCGGATCGGTCCGGAACCGATTACGATCACTCTTGGTTTTTTACTCTTTCCGATAAAGGTAAGCGCTTCATTCTCCACACCGCTTTCTTTGACATCGAATCCGCCGTAAAAGTAAGGGGTCTCTGCCGGGAACTCGCCGGCACAGGTATCAACCATATGGTAGGATTCCTTCAGTACAAAAGGAATGGTTCCATTGTTCATTCGTTTCAAAACTTTATCAGTGTATCCAAGCTTCTTTCCTGTCACATACCATTCATTGCTTCCTGTTTCAAGTCCAAGCCGGTTTGTCTCAAAGTTAAATAATAATTTAATTTTTTCAAGGAACCAATTATCTATCATGGATTTCTCATGAATTTCTTCGATTGTTCTTCCTCTGTAGAGCAATTCAAATATAGCAAATAAACGTTCATCGGTCGGATGAATCACGATTTCTTCCAATTCAGCATCGGAATACTTTTCCATTCGTGGCATACGTAAAGTATCAAGTGATACCTCAACACCTCTTACTGCTTTCATCAGCGCTGCCTCGAAGCTGTCTGCAATTGCCATGACCTCTCCTGTCGCTTTCATCTGTGTACCAAGATTACGTTTTGCATAAATAAATTTATCAAATGGCCAGCGCGGGAATTTTACTGCCACATAATCGAGAGCTGGCTCAAAAGCTGCATAGGTCTTTCCGGTAACTGCATTGATGATCTCATCAAGTCGGTATCCGATAGCGATCTTAGCTGCAACCTTGGCAATCGGATAACCGGTAGCTTTAGAAGCAAGTGCTGATGACCTGGACACACGAGGGTTAACTTCTATAACTGCATAATCGAACGATGTTGGGTGAAGAGCGAACTGAACGTTACATCCGCCTTCAACTTTTAATTCATTGATTATATCAAGTGCTGCGGTACGGAGCATCTGGAACTCTTTATCCGCAAGTGTTACGGTAGGTGCAATAACAATACTGTCACCTGTATGAACACCTACCGGATCAAAATTCTCCATGGAGCATACAGTGATTACATTTCCATCTTTGTCACGTATAACTTCAAACTCGATTTCTTTCCAGCCGGATATACACTTTTCGACAAGGATCTGTGTGATCGGCGATAAGTCAAGACCGGTAGCTGCAATATCGCGGAGCTCTTTTTCATTTTCTGCAATACCACCGCCGCTTCCGCCAAGGGTATAAGCAGGACGTACAATGATCGGATATCCTATTTCTTTTGTAAAATCAACTGCATCCTCCACCGTGGTCACTACCTTTGACGGTATGCACGGCTGTCCGATCGACTGCATGGTATCTTTGAACATCTGACGGTCTTCGGCTTTTTCAATGGTTGAAAGAGAAGCACCTAATAGTTTTACACCCTGCTGATCAAGATATCCTTCGCTGGCAAGCTGCATGGACAAGGTCAGACCGGTCTGTCCTCCGAATCCTGACAGTATACTGTCAGGTCTTTCAAGTTCTATGATTCTTTTTATTGTTGTTAAATTAAGAGGCTCTATATAAATCTTATCAGCCATGACATTGTCTGTCATGATGGTCGCAGGATTAGAATTTACGAGCACAATCTTAATTCCTTCTTCTTTCAGCGCCCGGCATGCCTGGGTTCCTGCATAATCAAACTCCGCGGCCTGACCGATCACAATTGGTCCCGAGCCTATAATCAATACTTTTTTTATGCTTTTATCAAGCGGCATAGTACATCCTCCTCCATATCATTATCTTGCATTTTCCTGCATAAGCTTTGTGAACCTCTGGAACAAGGTCTCTGTATCTCTCGGCCCGCCGCTTCCTTCCGGATGGAACTGTACCGAGAACGCAGGCGTGTTCTTATAATCTATTCCCTCACAGGTTCCATCATTCACATTGATAAAGCGTTCTGTTGCAAGTACTGAATCTATACTTTCATTGGAAACTGCATACCCATGGTTCTGGCTTGTAATATAGATCTTTCCTGTTACAAGATCCTTTGCAGGCTGATTTCCGCCTCTGTGACCATATTTTAATTTATAAGTCGTAAATCCGTTGGCAAGCGCCAGCAGCTGATGCCCAAGACAGATTCCAAAAATAGGAATGCCTGACTTTGTAAGCACTTTTAGATTCTCAATGATCTGTACATTTTCTGCCGGGTCTCCAGGACCATTTGACAGCATGATTCCATCAGGTTCTGATTCTATAATCGTTTGTGGCTCTGTATCACCCGGATAGATCGTCACATCACATCCAAAACGGTTCAGTTCACGTACGATATTATCTTTCAGACCAAAATCAAGCAGCGCGACTTTATATGGTGTTTCCGGTTTTTCAATTCCAAGGACCACGTCGTTGGTAGCAGCAAGTGGTTTTGAATCTTTCATATCCTTTGTTTCTGTCATGTTTCGTGTAACGCTGGCAACAGCCTTTGTCACCTGGTATTCTCTGATCTCTTCCCAGTTTATATCTGTCATATCATAAACGATCTTTCCGTTCATGACACCGCTCTCCCTGATGATTCTTGTAAGAGCACGGGTATCTACATCATAGATTCCCACAATTCCCCTATCCTTTAAAAAGGTGTCAAGATCCCCTTCCGAACGGAAATTCGAGGGATTTTGACACCGATTTTTTACTATGTATGCACAAGGCCCGACGCTGTTGCTTTCAAAATCGGCGGGAATAACTCCGTAATTACCGATCAGCGGGAAAGTCTGTATAACCATCTGTCCATGGTAGCTCTGATCTGTGAGGGTTTCAAGATAACCGGTCATACCGGTCGTAAATACTACTTCAGCGGTGACTTCACCTTCAGCACCGAACCCTTTACCCTGAAATACTTTTCCATTCTCCAGTACTAAATACACTGTTTTACTCATAGTTCACCTCATATCCGTTTCTTTAATAAATACATCACCGGGCAAATAACCTTTTTTCATAACGCAAGCAGGATTTTAACCTTCAAGATCCTGCTTGGAATATTCTGAAACCGGAATGCCATAGTTACCGTCAAAGCATCCCGTACAAAACTGTAATGAACATTTTCCACATGCCTTTTCAAGTCCATCGAGACTGATAAATCCTAGCGTGTCTGCGCCGATCTTTTTACAGATCTCATCGATGCTCAGATGATTTGCGATCAGATTGGCTTCATCATCAATATCAGTACCAAAGTGACAGGTATGTAAAAATGGAGGCGCAGAAATTCTCATATGGACTTCTTTCGCGCCAGCGTTACGCATGCTGCTTACAATTTTAGCTGCTGTCGTACCGCGAACAATGGAATCATCAACCAGAATGATCCTTTTACCTTTAACATTGTATCTGAGCGGATTCATCTTCATCTTTACAGCATTCTCACGCTGTGCCTGTGTAGGGAAGATAAAGCTTCGTCCGATATATCTGTTCTTTGCAAAGCCCTGTACCAGGGGCAATCCGCTTTCCTCTGCATAACCCATAGCAGCTTCTAAACCGCTGTCCGGAATTCCGCAGACCACATCGGCATCGACCGGATGTTCTTTTGCAAGCATTCTGCCCATGTTGCATCTGGCTTCATATACACTTAAACCGTCAATGACCGAATCTGATCTCGCAAAGTAAACATATTCGAAGATACAGACACCGCGTTCTCTGGATTCTGCATACATTCTTTCTTCTATGATCCTGCCGTCTTCAATAACAATGATCTCGCCCGGTCTGACATCACGGAGCATTTCAAATCCGCAGTTCTCCAGGGCACAGCTCTCCGATGCCACCACACACCCATACTGGTTCGTTCCGATGCATAAAGGTCTGAAACCGTTGGGATCTCTGACAGCAATCAGCTTGTGATCTCCGCACATAATAATAAGAGAGAATGCTCCCTCTAACTCACGAACCGCTGCTATTGTTCCTTCAATAATATTGCCTTTTAATATCGTCTGATAAGCAATCAGAGATGATATTACTTCACTGTCACTGGTCGCTGCAAAATCAAGGCCTTTGTTCTCCAGCTGCTTTTTGAGCGTCTTGGCATTTACAACATTTCCATTATGAACCGTTGCAATTCTTCCTGTCAGAAATTCTGTAACAAACGGCTGAACATTCTGTCTGGTGTTCGAACCTGTTGTTGAGTAACGGTTATGACCGACCGCCAGATTGCTGGCAGGCAGCTTTGCTATAACCTTCTCTGTAAAAACTTCCCCAACGAGACCGACATCCTTATGGCATACGATTCCATTGCCATGCATCGGCATTGCAGCAATTCCAGCCCCTTCCTGGCCTCTGTGCTGCATTGATAATAACCCATTATAGGTAATTCCAACTGCTTCTTCTGAAGTTACGCTAACCCCGAATACTGCGCATTCCTCATGCAGTTTTTCCATAGAATTATTCATTTTCTACCTCATAAACATTTGTTATTTTCAACGCAAACCATATTTTATGTCAGGTACCAAGCTTTTATCAAGGGTGTAAGTCTGTCATTGTTTTCATATCCAGTCACCGAATGATATCATTGGTCTCCCTAACAGGATTTTTATTTCTGTACTATCATATACTAATTTACGTAGGTTTTCAATATGCTTTCTGCAACTGCCCGTTTTGTCATCCTCATATCCATTGCCTGTTTCTCAATGTATCTGTGTGCCTGGGCCTCATTCATCTTAAGGTATTCCATAAGAACATATTTTGCTCTGTCTATCATACGTAAATCTTCAATTTTAACCTGAAGCTTTCTATTCTCCTCTTCCAGTTTCCGCATTCCTGCGCGAACAGCATTCAGCATACGATGTGCCTGATGAAACAACTGCTTTGATATGGGTTTGGAAATGGTCATTATGCCATAATCTTCGACCCTGTAACAGATTTCATCATATATCTCGCTTTTTACGATCAGCATCGTTCCGGCATTGGAATTCTCCGCAATATAAATTGCAAGTTCCAGTCCGAATTCATCAGAAAGAGGGGTGTCAACGACAACAAGGGTATAGCTGTCTGAATTCATCATTCTACGGGCTTCGCTGCCACTATGTGCTACTGATACCGGTTCGTCTCCATTTGTCCCTAACAGTTCTGAAAAAAAACTGATTCCTTTATCAACACTGGACACAACAAGGACATTGTGATTTTTCATTGAGGAAAGCATAGCATTATCCTCCTTCGTCACATCTTTGTCATATCATTTTGCTTTTGGTAACATTCAAGCATTTCTTCCGGTATGTGTGATTTTATAAAATTACTGTTGATCGCAAGTTCATATGCTTTTTCGAAACTTTGCGGCAGACGTTCAAGGTTCCTGACCTCATCTGCCGATGCCTTGATCAGGTCGATGTTCAATGCAGGTTCAGGCTTCAGACCCATCTTGATTCCTTCAATGCCTGCATAGATCAGCAGTGCACAGACAAGATACGGGTTTGTCATGCTGTCAGGCGAACGGAATTCAACACGTCTGTGCCCGCCGCGTTCTGCCGGTACACGTACAAGCTGTGTACGGTTGAGCGGTGACCATGAAATATACTTTGGTGCTTTCATATTGCCAAGACGCTCATAGGATTCGCTGCATGGATTAAGGAACAGGGTCATCTCGCTTATATACTTCATGATACCGGCCATAAAACTGTCCAGGATCTCCGGATTATCCTCAAAGGCACCCATTTTGTGAGGTGATACATTGACATGGAATCCATTGCCTGGCTGCGTCTTAATTGGCTTTGGCCTGAATGTTGCATGAAGGCCATTGTGTGCTGCAAGAGTACGAACAACTGACTTGAACGTCAGTACATTGTCTGCAGCCGTCAGCGCATCGCTGTACATAAAATCGATCTCGTGCTGTCCCGGTCCTTCTTCATGATAAGAGCATTCAGGTCTTATGCCCATCTCCTCCAGTGTTAGACAGATCTCGCGGCGGATATTCTCGCCTTTGTCTTCCGGTGCTATGGATAAATACCCTGCATTATCATGCGGTACATCTGTAGGATTACCTACGGCATCCATCTGGAACAGGTAGAATTCACATTCTGTACCGATGTTGCAGATAAAGCCTTCTTTTCTTGCTTCTTCAACAGCCTGCTTCAGTATATAACGGCTGTCCATCTTAAACGGTGTTCCATCCGGGTAAACAATGTTGCAGTAAAAACGTACAACTCTGCCATGAGTAGGTCTCCAGGGCAGCAATGATAATGTTGACAGTTCAGGAATCAGGAACAATTCACTGTTAATAACATCACCAAATCCCCTGAGTGCTGATGCATCAAAAGAAATTCCATCATGCATCGCACGTTCGAGCTCTGTAGGCATGATTGAAATGTTGCGCTGTATTCCGTAGATGTCGCAAAATGCTAGTCGAATGAACTTTACATCATTCTCCTGGATAAATTGGGTAACCTCTTCTTCCGAATACATATCCTCTACCATCCTTTCGTGCAAAAAAACTTACTCTTTCTATTGTAACACACACCTGCCCGAATGGGCAAACTAAGTTTTCTTAATTTTTTAAAAACTTTCACCCCGTTTTACCTACGGGCGAACAGAAAGAATTATTTTTTTGAACGTTCTATGATTGCTTCGCGTTCTGCGCCGACAGATACATAAGTGATAGGACATCCGATTGCATCTTCAATAAACTTAATATAATCAACTGCCTGTATAGGAAGTTCTTCCATGGAACGGCATTTTGATATGTCTTCTTTCCAGCCATCCAAATATATAATGTTTGGCTGTGCTTCTTCCAGTTCCTTACCATAAGGAAATCTTGTTATCTCTCTGCCGTCAATAAGATAGCTCTTTACCACAGGGATTTTGTCCATACCGGATAAGATATCAAGCTTTGTCAGTGCGATTTCGTTCGCTCCCTGCACCTGTACACCATATTTTGATGCCACTATGTCAAATCCGCCGACACGTCTAGGACGCCCGGTTGCTGCACCATATTCACCTCCGGCCTGACGAAGCGCTTCTGCTTCTTCACCGAACATTTCTGCAGTAAATGGTCCCTCTCCGACGCAGGTCGAATAAGCTTTCATGATACCGATGACATTATCGATCTTCATTCCAGGTATGCCGGCACCGATTGGTGCATAGGCAGCAATCGTAGAGGAAGAAGAAGTATATGGGTAAATCCCGAAGTCAATATCGCGGAGCGCTCCAAGCTGTGCCTCAAAAAGAATCTGTTTTCCTTCTGCTTCTGCCTGTGTAAGATAATCTCCTGTATCGCAGATATATTCCATGATCGGTTCTGAATATGTCATGAGCCAGTTATAGAGATCCTCTGCTTTATAAGGTTCTGCTTTATAAGCTCCTTCAATGGTAAGATTCTTCCACTCTGTTATACCATCCAGACGCTTGCGCAGTGTTTCCGGCTGAAGCAGATCTCCCATTCGGAAGGCTTTCTTCATATATTTATCACTGTAAACAGGTGCAATACCTCTTCTTGTCGAACCAAACTTTGCATCTTTCAGACGATCTTCTTCCAGACAGTCCTGCATAACATGATATGGCATGCAGATCGTTGCACGATCGCTGATCTTGAGATTATCTTTCGTTATAACGATCCCTTTTTCACGAAGCCGGCCAAGCTCTTTGCATAGATGCTCCAGATCTATGACCATGCCTGTTCCCATGACATTAACAACTTCAGGTCTTAAGATCCCAGATGGAAGCAGATTCAAAATGAATTTGCCGCGTGGATTGATAACTGTATGTCCTGCATTGTTACCTCCCTGATAACGGATTACGATATCCTGCTTTTCGGACAGCAGATCCACCATTCTTCCTTTTCCCTCGTCACCCCAGTTGATTCCTACGATTGCTGTTAACATAATGACCCCTTTCTTCTATTAAAAATAGACCGCTATATTTATAGCATATTTATAGTATCTGACAGTTCGCCGTTGCGGCAGAAAACACAGTATATCGTTGCATTTGCTTTATACATTTTCCTCTCATTGTTACTGTTCTTTCCATATATATAGCGTTTCATCTGATCATCCTGCGTAATGTGTGAATATTGCATCCATACAGCACTATTATCAGAAGACTTGAACTCAAATATATCTTTGGGCAAAACAGAAGAACCGCATGCAGCTTTTCCCTGCTGCTTTGCAGTTTCCAAAAGGTGAACTATCTGATTCAGACGTCGTTGTCTATCGTCATTATACAAATGCTTCAAATCACTGTCAACCCCTTTTTCAATTTTAATTATGTCTTTTATATCTATCCATAATCTGTGCTTATGTCAATATAAACACTGATAATATCTGAGCTTTTTTTTGTAGAAACACTTTTTTTTACTTGACAAACCCCATTCATGAGTATTATAATCACCGACATGAACAGCAAAGGTGCTTGGGAAATTCACTCGGATTTCTTAGGGTACCTTTTTCTATTTTTACAAAAAAACGAAAGGAAACGTGATAGTATGACGAACGTACCTGAAACATTTGGCAGTCTGGTATTTAACGATTCTGTAATGAAAGAAAGACTTCCAAAAGATATCTATAAGTCTTTACAGAAAACAATTAAAGAAGGCCTTAAGCTTGATATTACCTTAGCTAACGTCGTAGCTAATGCGATGAAAGATTGGGCAATTGAAAAAGGAGCAACACATTATACTCACTGGTTCCAGCCAATGACAGGTGTTACTGCAGAGAAGCATGACAGCTTTATCTCTCCGCAGAGCGACGGAAGCATTCTTATGGAGTTCTCAGGAAAAGAATTGATCCAGGGTGAACCAGATGCATCCAGCTTTCCTTCAGGCGGTTTAAGAGCAACATTCGAAGCCAGAGGGTACACCGCATGGGATCCGACTTCCTACGCATTTATAAAAGAAAACTCACTTTGCATTCCTACAGCTTTTTGTTCTTACGGCGGTGAAGTACTGGATAAGAAAACTCCTCTTCTTCGTTCCATGGAACTTGTAAGCAAAGAAGCAGTCAGAGTGCTCCATGCCATCGGTGATAAGGAAGTGACAAGAGTTGCTTCAACTGTTGGACCAGAGCAGGAATATTTCTTAGTTGATAAAGAGCTCTTTAAGAAAAGAAAAGACCTTGTATATACAGGAAGAACCTTATTTGGAGCAAAACCTCCGAAGGGACAGGAACTTGAAGATCATTACTTTGGTGCTATCAAACCAAGAGTAATGGCTTACATGGAAGAACTGAACGAAGAGTTATGGAAGCTCGGTATCTATGCAAAGACCGAACACAACGAAGTAGCTCCTTCACAGCACGAATTAGCACCTATCTTCTCCACAACGAACCTTGCAACTGATCACAATCAGCTGACTATGGAGATTATGAAGAAAGTTGCTGACCGTCATGGACTTGTTTGCCTCCTTCACGAGAAACCATTTGCAGGTGTTAACGGAAGCGGTAAGCACAACAACTGGTCACTCGGAACGAACACAGGAAAGAATTTATTTGACCCGAGCAAGAAACCTTCAGAGAACAAGCAGTTCTTACTGTTCCTTGCAGCTGTCATTAAAGCAGTTGATGATCACCAGGATTTACTTCGTGTTTCTGTTGCAAGTGCAGGAAATGATCATCGTCTCGGTGCTAATGAAGCTCCTCCTGCTATCATCTCAATCTTCCTCGGAAGTGAGCTTGAAGAAGTTGTTAAAGCAATCGTTTCAGGAACATCAAGAAAAGACGGCGAAGCAGCTTTGATGATCACAGGTGTTGATACCCTTCCAGATTTCATGAAGGATACTACAGACCGTAACCGTACATCACCATTTGCATTCACAGGTAATAAGTTCGAGTTCAGAAGTCTTGGTTCTTCTTTCTCTATCTCAGGACCAAACATTGTACTCAATACCATTATGGCTGATGCTCTCAGTGAGATAGCAGATAAGCTTGAAGCCGCATCTGATATTGATGCTGAGATCGCTAAGATCGTTAAAGAAACACTTACTGCTCATATGCGTATTCTTTTCAATGGCAACAACTACTCTGAGGAATGGGTAATTGAAGCTGAGAAACGCGGATTACTTAACTTAAAGACAACAGCAGATGCTCTTCCTTACTTTATCAAAGACAAGAACATTAAACTGTTCACCAAACATAAAATCTTTTCAGAATCAGAAATCCGTTCACGTTGTGAACTTCTTCTGGAAGGTTACTGCAAGCAGATCAACATTGAAGCTTTAACAATGGTTGAGATGTCACACAAAGAGATTTACCCTGCTGCTGCAGCTTATACAAAGGTTCTTGCAGATTCCGCAAGCTCCAAAGCAGCACTTGGTATTGATGTTTCCTCAGATTCTGACGTTGTTTTACTGAAAAAGATCTCAACTCTTCAGAATAGCTTAAGCCAGAAGACAGCAACACTTGAAGACGTACTTCTCCACCTGTATGATAGCGAAGGAGCCGAAGAACAGGCAGATTATGTACGTGATACCGTATTACCAGCAATGCAGGAACTCAGAGTTTCCGGTGATGAACTTGAAACACTTGTCGGAAGAGCTTACTGGCCATATCCTACATACGGTGATTTGTTATTCTAAATTTATTGCTTATCACATATCCCTATTCGACACAAAGGCGTGTATCATTTTGGTACACGCCTTTGTGTATATCCTCGTCGAAGGAATGATATGTTTGGTAGTTTGATCCGCTTCAATTTGACAGACTTATTTAGACCATATTGCTTATTGACAGTCAATTTGATAAGGTTCATCCTATATAATGAATGTGTCAGTACATTATGTGCATATGCACATCGTGAGACTGCACAGTAAGACAAAATAATAAAAATGGGAGGTTTTCTTATGTATTCATCCGCTAATACTATTTGGGTCTTATGGGCCGCAGCTTTGGTATTCTTCATGCAGGCAGGCTTTGCAATGGTAGAAACTGGTTTTACAAGAGCTAAAAATGCAGGTAACATTATTATGAAGAACCTGATGGACTTCTGTATCGGAACACCTATGTTCTGGCTCATCGGTTTCGGTCTTATGTTTGGTACCAACAATCTGGTTATCGGTGGTGTTGACTTATTAACACAGGGAGCTTATTCCGATATGCTTCCGGCAGGCGTTCCAAAATACGCATTCTTCATCTTTCAGGTTGTATTCTGTGCAACTTCTGCTACAATCGTATCTGGTGCAATGGCTGAACGTACAAAATTTATCTCTTACTGTATTTACAGTGCTGTGATTTCAGGTTTTATTTACCCGATCTCCGGTCACTGGATATGGGGCGGCGGCTGGTTATCACAGCTTGGCTTCCATGATTTTGCAGGTTCTACAGCCGTTCATATGGTTGGTGGTGTTGCAGCTTTTGTTGGTGCTCTTATTATCGGACCTCGTATCGGCAAGTTTGACAAGAATGGTAAGCCAAAGGCAATTCTTGGTCACAGCTTAACACTTGGTGCTCTCGGTGTTTTCATTCTCTGGTTCTGTTGGTTCGGTTTCAATGGCGGTTCTACAGTAAATGCTGAAGGAGATACTTCTCTTGATGCCATGGGTCATATCTTCATGACAACAAACCTTGCAGCAGCTGTATCTACCATTACAGTTATGATCATTACCTGGATCCGTTATAAAAAACCTGATATTTCCATGACATTAAACGGTACTCTCGCTGGTCTTGTTGCAATTACAGCAGGCTGTGATGCAGTCAGCCCGGTTGGTTCTTTCTTCATTGGTGTTATCGCTGGTTTTGCAGTTGTATTCGGTATTGAATTTATTGAGAAGGTTCTCAAGGTCGACGATCCGGTTGGTGCTGTTGGTGTTCACGGTATCTGCGGTGCTCTTGGTACTATCCTTGTTGGTTTATTCTCAACATCCACAGGCCTTTTCTATGGCTTTGGCGTACATGCACTTGCTATTCAGGCTCTCGGTGTTGCTTCTGTTATTGCATGGGTTGCCGTTACTGCAACTATTTTGTTCCAGATCATCAAGCACACCATTGGTCTTCGCTGTTCAGAGCATGAAGAAATCGCTGGTCTTGACTCTACAGAGCACGGACTTGCAAGCAGCTATGCTGACTTTATGCCTTCTATTCCTACTATCAATACCTCTGCTGCTAAAACTTCTTCCAAAGAAGTGCATGTTGATGAAGCAGTACCGGTACAGCTTAAGACATCCAAAACACCTGTTGCTTCTGATGTTAAGATCACAAAGCTTGAGATTCTTATGAAACAGAATAAGTTTGAAGAGTTCAAATCGGCAATGAATGAAATTGGTGTTACCGGTATGACAGTAAGCAATGTTTTAGGTTGTGGTGTTCAAAAAGGTCAGAGTGAATTCTATCGCGGTGTTCCGGTTGATATGACACTTCTTCCTAAAGTTCTTGTTGAAATGGTCGTAAGTAAGGTTCCTGTGAAGACAGTTATCGATACAACAAAGAAAGTTCTTTATACCGGACATATCGGCGATGGTAAGATCTTCGTATACGATGTTGAAAATGTTATCAGAGTACGTACCGGCGAAGAAGGATACGATGCACTTCAGGGAACAGAAGACTGATTCTGCAGTACTTAAAAAACTATCACTTTTCCAATTCATATCAATAAAGAAGAAGAGCATTCCTTTTTGGGGGTGCTCTTCTTTCATTTATACTTTATTCGGTTATTTCTTTCATTGCTCTGCTTTTCATTGCTCTGCTTTTCATTGCTTCGTGTATCTTATGCAAATAATTCAAGACAATAGTGTGCGAACAGTGAATTGGCCCAGGCGAACCAGGATCTTGTATATAGCTCTGGGTCATCACAGTCAAAGCCCTCGTGCATAAACCCGGTTCCTGCATCTGTTGCCAATAATTTTTTCAGAAGCATTAATTGCTCTTCTTCTGACTGCGACGTAAGTCCCTGCATAGTCAGGGCAATATGCCACACATATCTGTCAGGCGTATGAGAACTCCCGATCCCTTTGACTGCTTTTCCCTGATAATAATATGGATTATCAGGGCTTAGGCAAAAGTTTCTGGTATTCTGATATATCGAATCATTCTTGTCACAGCAGGTCAGCCAGGGAAGAGATAACAGACTTGGAACATTTGCATCATCCATCAGATTATAGTTGCCTGTTCCATCTGTTTCGTAGGCATAGATCTCGCCATACTTTTCATGCTTATATATACCATGCTTCTTAATTCCATCTGTTATATCATTTTTTAGTTTTTGGGCCTGCTCTGCCATCTCACGATCACAGAAAATCTCATCTGCATATACCATGATGTACTGAAGGATAACGGATGCAAATAAATTGGAGGGTATCAGATACCCATACCGGCATGCATCATCGCTCGGGCGAAACCCGGACCACAGTAAGCCTGTATAAGAAACAAGAGTGCCTTTCCCATGGTTCACCAGCGTATCACTGGGCGGACAGTTCAGCCGTTCAAAGGTGTAATCGGATTTTTCTTCATGGTGCTGCTCCGTGCTAAAAACAGAAAGAATCAGTTTTATGGATTCCTTTACCTGCTCAGTAAACACCGAGCTGTCACCAGTAATTTCATAATATTGATTTAAAAGCCAGACAGGGTAACAGAGCGAGTCTATTTCATATTTTCTCTCCCAGTTCCAGGGATTTTCCTTTGTAATATCCTTTTCCCAGCAGTGCCCATTGGGTTCAATATTAAAGGCATTTGCATAAGGATCTATGCTGATATATTGAAACTGCTTATGAATAAGTGATCTGACCATGCTTTTAAGTTCCGGATACTGGTTGAGAAAAGGAAGATAGTGGACTACCTGCGCACTGCTGTCGCGAAGCCACATTGCCTCAATATCACCTGTAATTAAAAATATCTCATTTCCATTAATACATTCTACTGTTGTTTCTATCGTATTGCTAAAACATTGCAGAAATGTTTTTTTTAGATTTGGAAATCCTTCTTCTGGCAGCTTTTTGGCCATCCTTTCTCCAATCTCACGTACTGCCAGAATCAGGCTTTCTTTTCTTTCTTTATTGAATTCCATATCTGTTATGCCGACAAACTCTCACGATACTGATTGTTCGGCATTCCTCCCTTTTATTGATATTACATGTCCCTTAAAAGATCTGCGTAATAAAAAATAACATCCTGAACCCTGTATAATTCGCTTTCTCTGCTCG